>NZ_JBCPAN010000006.1:0-184337 GCF_040916945.1 Bifidobacterium sp. RTP21102st3_E2_RTP21102_210122
GAATGAACTGGCAATCATTGACTATAAAGAAGTAGTACAAACACGCTCTTGAGTTCTCAAACCACCACCACACCAGCAAGACAGGAAACCAACCAGAAGAAGGAACCCGCCGCGCTGAGCGGCAACAGGTGAATAACTTACACGCATGTTTGGATTCGCGCAAATCGAGGCGCGCAAAAGCCTCAGGAATCGTTGCAATCACACGGTTCCTTCGGCGTGTCGCAAACAGCCTATTTGCGCTGTTCTGATACCAGAATAATCCGTTTTGCATTGCCGATGCGTAACAAATTCATGCGTTCACCGGCGTGTTGCAAGAATTCGATTGCGTGACCATCCAGGTTCACCTTCTCGCAACCGGTCATCGCATATGCAAAAAGGGACTTCCCTTTACGGGAAGTCCCTTTCAGTAGCTATTGAAGCTCGCTAGCCTCAGGCCAGGGTGTTCGGGTCAACCGGAACGCCCGGGTTCATCGTGGAGGTGATGGTCGCCTTGGTCAGGTAACGGCCCTTCACGGTGGCGGGCTTCAGACGCTTGACTTCGTCGGCCACAGCCTTGAAGTTCTCGTCCAGAGCGGACTCATCGAAGCTCATCTTACCGATGAGGAAGCTCAGGTTGCCGTTCTTGTCGACACGGAACTCGATCTTGCCGCCCTTGATGTCCTTGACAGCCTTGGTGACATCCATGGTCACGGTGCCGGTCTTGGGGTTCGGCATCAGGCCACGCGGACCGAGCACACGGCCCAGACGGCCGACCTTGCCCATCATGTCCGGAGTAGCAACCACGGCGTCGAAGTCGAGGAAGCCGCCCTGAACCTTTGCGATCAGGTCGTCATCACCGACGATGTCGGCGCCAGCCTCGGTAGCCTCGGTAGCCTTCGGGCCACGGGCGAACACGAGGACCTTGGCGGTCTTACCAGTGCCGTGAGGCAGGTTGACGGTACCACGCACGAGCTGGTCGGCCTTACGCGGGTCAACGCTCAGACGGAACACAGCCTCGACGGTCTGGTCGAAGTTGTAGGAGGGCATGCTCTTGAGCAGAGCGATGGCCTCGTTGGCGGTGTAGAGGTTGTTGCGATCGACGCGCTCAGCGGCTTCGCGGTACTTCTTGGAACGCTTTACCATCTGTCCTTCTCCTTATCAGTCCGTAACCGTGATGCCCATCGAGCGAGCGGTGCCCTCGATGATCTTCATGCCGGCCTCGATATCGCGAGCAGACAGATCTTCCATCTTGATCTCGGCGATTTCGCGAACCTGCGCCTTGGTGACAGAGCCGACCTTGTGGGTCAGCGGGTTCTCGGTGCCCTTCTCAACGCCAGCGGCCTTCTTCAGCAGAGCTGCAGCCGGCGGGGTCTTGAGCACGAAGGTGAAGGAACGATCTTCGTAAACGGTGATCTCGACAGGGATGACCTGACCCATCTTGTCCTGCGTCTGGGCATTGTATGCCTTGCAGAAGTCCATGATGTTCACGCCATGCGAACCCAGAGCCGGGCCCAGCGGCGGGGCCGGGTTGGCCTTGCCAGCCTGGATCTGGAGCTTAATCAGCGCCGAGACTTTCTTCTTGGGAGCCATATTATGGTTCTTCTTTCTATAACGCGGTTCGAATGGTCGCCGTCCTCAGGTTCGGCTGTCTGCCATCATGCTCGGTCTTGACTCATTATTTATCCGTGCATGCTGTAGGCAATCGGCCTGTGGTCGGTCTCCTCCCGCAACTTATATTGCTGTGCTGTGCTAGCGAGTCTCCTCTCCAGACACAAGCTTTCCTATTATGCAAATCCACCCGGACAACACAAAAAGCCCGACCACGATGGTCGGGCTCTGCAAAGTTTGGGAGTTAATCTAGCTTCTGAACCTGGTGGAAGCCAAGCTCCACCGGCGTATCACGGCCGAAGATGGACACGAGCACGGTGAGCTTCTGAGTGGTGGGCTCCACGTCGGAAACAACGGCGGCCATGGTGGCGAAAGGCCCATCGGTGACGGTGACCTGATCGCCAACGGCGTAGGAGACCTCGACCTTGCGCTTCTTGGCGGCGGCGGGCTTGTCGCCGGCGGCCTTGAGTGCCTCGGAAGCAATCATCGGAGCCATCATCGCCACGACTTCCTTGCGGGAGAGCGGCGCCGGATCCTTGGTCGGGCCAACGAAGCCGGTCACGCCTTCGGTCTCACGAACGATACGGCGGGCGTTCTCATCCGGCCACATACGAATCAGCACGTAGCCAGGAACACGCACGCGGGTGATGACCTTCTTGCCCTTCTCGGTGTGCTTCTCGACTTCTTCCATCGGCACCTCGACCTGGAAGATCTGGTCTTCCATGCCGAAGGAGGCGACGCGGGACTCGATGTTGGTCTTCACGCGCTTCTCGTAGCCGGAGTAGGTGTGCAGCACGTACCACTTGCCATCAAGGGAACGCAGGGACTTGGAGAATTCGTCAACGGCCTGCTGACCGGCATCGGTCTCCTCGGCCTGCTCGGATTCGTTGACTTCTTCCTCGTCCTCATCCAGAGAAACGGTCTCGGTCTGAGTGGAAGCAACGGGAGCGGATTCAGTCGCCGCCGGAGCGTCGGACTCAACATCTGCATTGTCGACGGATGCGTCAGATTCTGCGGAAAGGTCAGCGACCGGTTCGACCGGGGCAGCTGCCTCATCGGCAGCAGCTTCGGAAGCCTCGACAACAGGCTCCTCAGCCGGGACGGCGTCGAGGTTCTCGAGATTCAGTTCATCACTCATGCGTTGTTATTCACCTTAGGTTGTGCGGATCAGCCGAACACCCACAGCGTGGCCTTGCCTAGACCGAAGTCCATGCCAGTCACGAGGGCCATCAGCAGCAGCACGAAGATGAATACGGCCAGAGACCAGAAGAACAGTTCCTTGGCGGTAGGGGTCACGACCTTGCGAAGCTCGTCGATGATCTGCTTGATGAACAGACCGATACGCATGAAGACATTCGGCTTGACTGCCTTTTCACTCTTGCTCGTCTTAGCCATTCCGTACCTCGCGTCAGCTGCTTGATTATTAGAAACTTGGCAGGGAAGGCGGGACTCGAACCCACAACCTACGGTTTTGGAGACCGTTGCGCTACCAATTGCGCCACTTCCCTAGGTGAAAATCCACCTCGGCGTGCGTTCCGTAGAGAACGCTTCGCCACGGCGAAACCGCCAAGTCGTTATAGTAACGGCTCCGGTGGATTATCGCAAATCGCGTGTCGCGCGCGTAGCACGCGACTCTTCTCAGTTAGCCCATTCCTTGAATCGACGCATGCCTTCGGCTAGGTCTTCGTCGGCCAGTGCGTAGGAGAAACGCAGGTAACCGGGAGCACCAAAGGCCTCGCCGGGGACGGCGGCCACGTGGGCCTCATCCAACAGTGCAGCGGCAAAGTCAGCGGACGTATCGGACACAGTGCCGTTGGGCCCCAGCGGCTTGCCAAGCAAAGCGGTGATGTCCGCAAAAGCGTAGAACGCACCGGTCGGAGTCGGGCAGTTAACGCCCTCAATATCGTTCAGAGCAGCCACGATCGCGCGGCGACGTGCATCGAACGCCTTGCGCATCTCATGCACCTCGTCCAGCGGGCCAGCCACGGCGGCCAGAGCCGCACGCTGGGAGATGTTGGCCACATTGGAGGTCATATGCCCCTGCAGCTTGGTGGCGGCCTTGGCCACCTCAAGCGGCGCGACCATCCAGCCCACGCGCCAGCCAGGCATCGCATAGGTCTTAGCCACGCCGTTCAGCACCAGCAGCTGCCCGCGGCATTCCGGCACGGCGGCACCGATGTAGGTGGTGTGCGCATCGTCATAGTTCAGGTGCTCGTAGATCTCGTCGGAGATAACCCAAATGTGGTGCTCGACGGCCCAACGACCGATCGCTTCCACGGTTTCCGGCTTCCAGACGGCTCCGGTCGGGTTGTTCGGGGAGTTGACGATGATTGCCTTCGTACGCTCGGTACGGGCCGCTTCCAGCGCCTCAAGCGAGGGCTCGAAGTTCACGTCGGCACCGGCGAATACTTCGACCGGCACGCCACCCGCCAATTTGACGGCTTCAGGATAGCTGGTCCAGTACGGAGCGGGGATGATGACCTCATCGCCATCGTTGAGCAAGATCTGGAAGGATTCATACACGGCCTGCTTGCCACCGTTGGTCACCACAACCTGGTCGGCGGACACCTCGTAGCCGGAATCGCGCAGCACCTTAGCCGCAATCGCTTCGCGCAGCTCGGGCAGGCCCGGCGTAGGCGTGTACTTGTAATTCTTTGGGTCAAGGCAGGCATCTGCCGCAGCCTTGACCACGTTTGCGGGGGTCGGGAAATTCGGTTCACCTGCGCCGAAGCCGATAACGTCAAGTCCGGCGGCCTTCATGGCCTTGGCCTTGGAATCGACGGCGAGCGTAGCGCTCGGTGCCACAGTGTTGATACGGTCGGAAAGAGTCTGCCATTGCGCCATAGTCATGGCTTCCATGCTAAACCTACAGCACGAAAAATCGCCAGAGCCGCACTATGGTGATGGGATCTGTCGTGTGACAGATCCCATCAGTCACACAAGTACAAGATTGTCGCGATGAACCAGTGGGTGGGCGTACTGGGGGCCGAGGAAACGCTTGAGTTGGGCGGTGTTACGCCCGAGCATCTGCGGAATTTCTTCGGAATCGAAGCCGGCGAGGCCTCGGGCCAGGTGTTCGCCGCTTTCGGCATCGATCCAGACCGGATCGCCGGCGGAAAAATCGCCATGCACTTCGAGCGCGCCGGCCGCCAGCAGCGAGGCACGCCCGCCGCGAATCGCCTGGCCGGCACCCGCATCGACCACAATCGTGCCGCGCGGGTCGGCGGCGAAGCCGATCCACAGACGGCGTGAGGAGCCGCGGGCCTTAACCGGTGCGAACACGGTGCCCACCGGATCGCCCATCATCGCAGGGCCCGCGTTCGAGGCGCAGGTGAGTACCGTGGGGATGCCCGAGACGGCCGCCACGCGCGCGGCCTCGAGTTTGGTGACCATGCCGCCGGTGCCGACCTTGGAGCCGGAGCCGGAGACTTGGATGTCGCCCAGCGCATCAATCACGTTGGGCACATATTCCACACGGCGGGAGCCGGGCTGCGAGGGCGGCGCAGTGTACAGCGCGTCCACGTCGGTCAGTAGCACCAAGGCTTCGGCCCGCACCAGGTTGGCCACCAACGCGGAGAGTCGATCGTTGTCGCCGAAGCGAATCTCGTTCGAGGCCAACGAATCGTTTTCGTTGATGATCGGCACCACGCCGAGGTCAAGCAGACGGTCCAGCGTGCGTTCCACATTGCGGTACTGGGTGGCACGAATCGTATCTTCGGCAGTGATCAGAATCTGGCCGACGCGAATACCGAATCGACCGAACGCAGTCTCGTAGCGGGCCATCAGTAGCCCTTGGCCGACGGCTGCGGTGGCCTGCTGAGTGGCCACGTCCACCGGCCGCGAGTCAAAGCCCAGAGGCCCGAAACCGGCGGCGATAGCACCGGACGAGACCAGCACCACACGTCCGCCCATCAATCGGACCTGAGCCAAGGCCGCGGCCAACGCGTCGAGCTTGTCCGGGTCGAGGTGACCGCTCGGCTGGGTCAGCGAGCTGGAGCCGACTTTCACGACAATGGTTCCGGCTGCGGCGATCATGCGCCGCACCTCGGCCTGACTCGGAGTGCTCATTTATTCCTCGGTTTCACCATCTTCGCTGGACTCACCGTGGCCGAACAGGCTGGTTTCGTCATGGCGATCGTCGTCAACGGTCGGGTCGGCCCAGTGGCCGGCCTTGCGTTCGGCCATCATCGCGTCGCGCACGGCGGCACGGGCGTCCATCATCTCGTGGTATTGGGCACGACGTTCGGCGTTGGAGCGGCGGTGCGTGCGCGGGTCCAGCTCTTCGAGACGCAGATCCTTGCCTCGGGCACCGAGGTTGGAGCCGTCGAGCATTTCGGCACCAGCGGAGATGGTCGGATCCCAATCGAATTCGACCATACGGGCACCACGACCGATGCGCACTTCGTCGCCGGGGTGAGCACCCTTGCGGCGCAGCTCGTCCTCCACGCCCAGCTTGGCCAAGCGGTCAGCCAGGTAGCCCACGGCCTCGTCGTTGTCGAAGTTGGTCTGCATGACCCAGCGCTCCGGCTTGACGCCACGCACCTCGAAGAACACTTCGCCATTGCCGAGTTCGCGGCGCTCGACCGTGAACTCAAGCGCACTGCCGCCCTCGTCAGCACGACGCGGACGGCGGCCCTTGGTCTCCAATGGCTTGATGACCACGCGAGCCTCCTCTTCGGCCTGCTCGCGGTTGGCCACTTCCTCACGCATCTCGTGCACCAGCGCAGACAACGCGAAGTTGAGCTCCTTTAGACCCTCGTGCGAGGCAGTGGAGATCTCAAAGACCTTCAGCCCGAGTTTCTCGAACTCCGGACGCACGAACTCAGCCAATTCCTTGGCCTCGGGCACATCGATCTTGTTCAGAATCACGATGCGCGGGCGTTCGGGAATCGGGATGGCACCCAACGGCAGCTCGAGCTTGTCGGCGTAGAGCGCCAACTCGTTTTCCAGCGCGTGGTAGTCGGACATCGGGTCGCGGTCCGGTTCAAGCGTGGCGCAATCGATCACATGGGCGATGATTTCGGTACGTTCGATGTGGCGCAGGAACTCCAGTCCCAGGCCCTTGCCTTCGGAGGCGCCCGGAATCAGGCCCGGCACGTCGGCGATGGTGTATCGAGAGTCGCCGGCGATAACGACGCCGAGATTCGGCACCAGCGTGGTGAACGGGTAGTCGGCGATCTTCGGCTTGGCGGAACTCATCGCCGCAATCAGGGACGACTTTCCGGCCGAGGGGAAACCGACCAACGCCACGTCGGCGATGGACTTCAATTCCAAAATCACGTCGCGCTCTTCACCGAGTTCGCCGAGCAGGGCGAAGCCGGGGGCGCGGCGGGTCTTGTTAGCCAAGGCGATGTTGCCGAGGCCGCCGGCACCGCCTTGGGCGACGACGCAGCGGTCGCCCTCGTGGCGCAGGTCGGCGAGCTGCGCGCCGGGATGCTTGGCTTTGCCCTGTTCGCCGCGCGCCTCAAAGACGACGGTGCCGCAGGGCACGGGCAGAATCAGGTCCTCGCCCTTGGAGCCGTCCTTATTGTCGCCCAAACCCATGGTGCCGCTGCCGGCGACACGATGCGGCATGAAACGATAGTCGAGCAGGCTGGTGGCGTTACGGTCGGCCACGAACACCACGGAACCACCGTCGCCGCCATTGCCACCGTTCGGGCCGGCCAACGGCTTGTATTTCTCACGACGGATGCCGGCCGAACCGTTGCCCCCATCGCCGCCCTTGACATGGACGGTTACTCGATCCACAAAATCACTCATATTGATTACCTTACAAAAAAGCCGCGTCCTTACGGGCGCGGCTTGAAAAAAGCTTGACGCTATATCGCTCAGGCGATGACGTCGACAACCTTGCGGTCGCGACGCACACCGAACTTCACGGAGCCATCGGTGAGGGCGAACAGCGTGTGATCCTTGCCCATGCCGACGTTGTGGCCCGGGTGGAAGTTGGTGCCACGCTGGCGAACGATGATGTTGCCGGCCACGACGGCTTCGCCGCCGAACTTCTTCACGCCGAGGTATTGCGGGTTAGAATCGCGACCGTTGCGAGAGCTGGACGCACCCTTCTTATGTGCCATGATTCATGGTCCTTTCTATAACTCAGGCAATCGCCGTGATCTTGACGATAGTCAGCTTCTGGCGATGACCCTTACGGCGAGCAACACCAGTCTTGTTCTTGTACTTCTGGATGCTAATCTTCGGGCCCTTGGCTTCGTCGTTCACAACCTCAGCCTTGACGGACACCTTGGCCAGATCGGCGGCGGCAAGGGTGACCTTGTCACCATCGACAACGAGGGAGACCGGGAATTCCACGGTATCGCCCTTCTTAGCGTCGAGACGGTTCACGAGGATGACGTCGCCAACCTCGACCTTTTCCTGATGGCCACCGGCCTTCACAATCGCGTACATTATCGTTCCTTTTATGTTTTGGAAAGCTACCTTGCCTAACACGCACCGAGCTTGCGGTCAGACACCGAGTTTCGAATCTACACCACCATGCGGACTAAATCAAATGATTTTTGCCCGCGTGTCAAGCACGACACACCTGTTACTCTTCCGCTTACTCTTCCGCCGTGTTGTTGGCAGCGACGGCAGCGGCGGCAATCTGAGCCAGTTTGGCTTTGACGTCGGCGCTGGAACCAGCCGGTTCGGGAGCGGGAGCGGTGCCGCGACCGTGCTTGTTGGTTTTGACGAACGGGTCGCCACCGCGAAGCGCGTAGGGATCGTCGTAGTCGGCCGAAACGGTCGGCTGATCATGCAGGATGAAACCACGGCCCTTGCAGGTCGGGCATTCCTCGGAGAACGCCTCGACCAGACCCTGGCCGATGCGCTTGCGGGTCATCTGCACCAAACCGAGCGAGGTGACTTCGGCCACCTGATGCTTGGTGCGGTCGCGTGCCAGGCATTCGACCAAGCGGCGCAGCACCAGATCGCGGTTGGCGGGCATGACCATATCCACATAGTCGATCATCACCATGCCACCGATATCGCGCAGGCGCAGCTGGCGGGCGATCTCTTCAGACGCCTCCAGGTTGCAACGCGTCACCGTTTCTTCCAAGGACTTGCCCTTGCCGATAAAGCGGCCGGTGTTCACGTCAATGGTGGTCATGGCTTCGGTGCGATCGATGACAATCGAGCCGCCGGACGGCAGGTAGACCTGACGCTCCATGCCCTTACGCAGCTGGGAGTCGATGGACCACTTGTCGAACACGTCCTTGCCTTCATGCTCGGCCGGGTCCCACTTCTCCAGCTTGTCCTTCAAGTCGGGGGCCATGGTGTCAAGGTATTCCTCGATACGGTCGTAGACCTTGTCACCTTCCACGATGAGCTTGCTGAAGTCGTCGTTGAAGATGTCGCGCACCACGCGGATGGCCACGTCGGGCTCGCCCTGCAGGAGCTTCGGGCGCTTGCCGTGCCAGAATTCCTCGCGCTTGGCGTTGATGCGCTCCCACTGGCGGACCAGTGATTCGAGATCCTTGACGATGGCGTCTTCGGATGCGCCCTCGGCTGCGGTACGGATGATCACGCCCATGTCTTTCGGGGCGATCTTGGAGACGATGTTCTTCAGACGGCTGCGTTCGCGCTCCGAAAGCTTGCGGCTCACGCCGGTCATGCCGCCGGATGGCACGAGCACCAGGAAGCGGCCGGCGAGCGTGACCTGAGAGGTCAGGCGGGCACCCTTGTGGCCGATCGGGTCCTTAGTGACCTGCACGAGCACCGGGTCGCCGGACTTGAACGCCAGCTCGATGCGGCGCGGCTGGCCTTCGAGACGAGCGGCATCCCAGTTGACCTCGCCGGCGTAGAGCACGCCGTTGCGGGCCTGGCCGATGTCCACAAATGCGGCCTCCATGCTGGGCAGCACGTTCTGCACGCGGCCAAGGTAGATGTTGCCGACGGTCTGTACTTCCTGAATGTCGGAGACGTAATGCTCGACCAGAACATTGTCTTCCACCACGGAAATCTGGGTGTGATGTTCCTTCTCACGCACCACCATCAGGCGGTCCACGTTCTCGCGGCGTGCGAGGAAGTCCTGTTCCATGAGCTGGCTCTGGCGGCTGCGCTCACGGCGGTTGTCACGGCGGCGCTGCTTCTTGGCCTCGAGACGAGTGGAGCCCTCCACATCAGTGATCTCGTCGATGTACTGCTGCTTGCGGGAGCGTCGGACCAGCGGCTGTTCGCTGTTCTGACTCTGGTCGTCGGTGCCCTCGCCGTTCTTGCCGCCACGACGGCGACGGCGACGGCGAGTAACGGTCTGCTCCTCATCGTCCTCATCGCGATCACGGTCATGATCATCGCGATCGTCACGACGGCGGGAACGCGTATCTTCGGCATCGTTCTCGGCGGTATCGTGCTCGCCGTTGGCACCGGTTTCGCCGCGTGAGCCGCGACGGCGGCGACGGCGCGAACGGGTGCGGGTGGCGTCGGATTCTTCGTCGCCCTCCTCTTCGGCAATCGGCGAGTAGGCGATATCGTCCAGCTCGAGGTCTTCCTCAATCTGCTCGACTTCGGCGGCTGCACGGCGCTCCTGGGCGTTCAGGCGGCGGGAGCGACGGGAACGGCGAGAGTCGGAAGCGTCATCGGAATCGAAATCATCATGGTCCGTGTTGGCGCTGGCATTGGCGTCACCGGCGGCAGCGTTGCGGGAAGCGTCACGAGACGCATCACGGTCGGCGGCATTGCGGCCACGATCGTCACGGTCGTCACGGCGGCGGCTGCGCGGCTGCGCGTCGTCATCATCGTGGCTGCGCGAGCGGCGGGAGCGACGCGACGGACGTTCGTCGTCGTCAACATCGTCATCACGAGTGTCAGCGGTATCGTGCGCATCCACAGCGGCGGGCAGTACCGGTTCCTGGAAGAGCAGGGACGTCATCGGCTTGCCGCGACGCACGGCCTCGTGGCCAGAGGGCAGGGATTCGACCGCGTCGAACAGGCGCTCATCCGGGGTGTCCTCGTGCGTATCCGCAACTGCACGGCGAGAACGACGGCGAACCGGACGGTCCTCGTCATCATCATCCATATCCATAGACGCACGGCGAGAGCGGGAGCGAACCGGCCGATCCTCGTAGTCATCATCGTCGGACTGGCGGGAGCGAGAGCGGCGGCGAACCGGGCGGTCCTCGTCGTAATCGTCATCGTCCACAACCGAACGGCGGCGGGAACGTGGGGCGTCATCGTCATCGAAATCATCGGCACTGACAGTGCGGCGCGAACGACGAGGACGATCATCCTCGCTATCCGAGTCGGCCACTGCGGAAGCGGCGCGGCGCGAACGGCGGCGGGTTGGACGTTCGGCGGAATCCTGGGAATCGCTGGATTCATCGGAATCGCTGGAATCGGCTGACTTGGAATCGGCCGCAGTGCCGGCATCGGGAAGCGCGGGGGCTTCGAACAGCGGGGCGCGTTCCTGCACTTGCAGTTCCAGAGAAGCGCCGGCAGCACCGGTGCCGCGGACCACGCGGCGGCCGCCACGACGACGGCGAACAGGTTCGGCGGGCTGGGAGGCGGCGGCAGGCGCAGCGTTCACGGCTGCAGCCGAATCGGCATTGGATACGGTTGAATTATCGGTTCCGTCGTTGACGAAACCTTCACGGTTGTCAGTGGGCACAATGCTCCTCGCGGCGCGCTGCATCACGACGCCTATTTCCAGGCCTATACGCTTGACTCACACCACGCTCTCACCGTGGCCGCGCGAAAACGCGCCGCGTAAAGGCAACTTCGTCTCAAGTCTGTCCTGCGGGTGGCGGACACCGGCGCTTGCGTTGTCTCATTCTCAAGAGCCGCAAGGGGATCGACGCCATCTCGCACGCTGATGGTTATGCAGAACCACCATCCTTTAGTATGCCACATATTTTGTGCGGGCGTGGCCCGGCGAGGCTGACGTTCTCTCGGCTCCCCTCCCCCGCGGTGACAGCTCCCCTCAGGGAGGGGAGCTAGAGAGGTGTCAGACCAGCCAGTCGGTAAGGATTGCGGCCATGGCGGTCAGGTCGGATTCAGGCACCTGCTCGTCGTGCTTGTGAGCCAGCAGCGGATCGCCGGCACCGAGGTTGACGGCCGGGATACCGAGCTGAGAGAAGCGTGCCACGTCGGTCCAGCCGAGCTTGGCCAGCGGGTCGCGGCCAGTGCGCTCCTTAACCAGTCGGACCAGATCCTGGGCGAGCGGGGCGTTCAGGCCCGGGCGCGCGGAGGGGCTTTCGTCCTTCATTTCGATGCCGTAGCCCTCGAACACGCCGCCGGTAGCCACATGCTCGCCATTGCCGAGTTCGGCACCGGCGTCCGCGCCCATCATCAGAGCCTTGGCCTCGGCCAACGACTTGTCCGGGGCGAAGCGGTAGTTGACGTGTACGCGGCATTCATCCGGAATGACGTTCGTGCCTTTGCCGCCGGAGATCAGCGTGGCGTTGAGGCCCTCGCGATAATCGAGCCCGTCCACGTTCACGGTGGCCGGCTCGTAGGCGTTGAGTCGGTTCAGAATGTCGGCCGCCTTGTGGATGGCGTTCTCCCCCATCCATGCACGGGCGGAGTGCGCGGCCACGCCGTGGGTTACGACGTCGAAGCGAATCGTACCGTTGCAACCGCCCTCGATGCCGCTGTTGGTGGGCTCGCCGATGATGGCGAAATCGCCGGTGATCCAATCGGGATGGGCCTCGACGACTTTGCGTAGGCCATTCTTTTCGGCGACGACTTCCTCATGGTCGTAGAAGACGTAGGTGAGGTCGACTTTCGGGGTGGTTTCCGGCGTGCGGCCGTCGAGCGTGGCGGCGAGGTAGAGCATCACCGCGTCGGAGGCCTTCATATCGGTGGCACCGCGGCCCCACAGCACGCGGTCTTCGGGATGAGCGTGGGCGATTTCTTCGCGAATCAGCGAATCGCCGGGCTCCAGCCACTTTGGTGGGAAATTGTCGATGACCGGCACAGTATCGAGGTGCCCGGCCAAGATCACACGGCTCGGCTTGCCGAAGTCGGTGCTGGCCACCACTGTGTCGCCGTGACGGCGGACGGTCAGGTGCTCTTGCTCGTTAAGGAAGGCCTCGACCTCGTCGGTGAGGGGGCCCTCGTGGTCGGACACGGAGAAGTTCTCCATGATCTGGGTGAGCAGGCTGTTCAGCTGCTCGGCAGTGGATGCGGTGCGGTTCAATTCAAGCGTCATGTGAACAGCGTACCGCGTGGGCGGCGGGCCCAGCACACTCACTACATGAGATTTTGCGGCCGAATACATTTTTATGTGCCACACTGGGGTGGCGAAAGGGAGGATTATGCCAGGTCTAATCAGCGCCATGCAAGGCTTCTGCGTTATCGGCATCGTAATCGCGGTGGGATATGTTGCCGCACGAATGCGAATCGGCGGGCCGTCCGCTCAGATGGTGCTCAACCGGTTCTCCTTCTTCGTATCGAGCCCGTGCCTGATGTTCGCGATTCTCTCCAAGGAGCCGATTTTCGACATCTTCCACCCCTCGATTATCGTGGCGTTCTTCTCCGCCGTGCTGGTAGGCGTGGTGTTTTTGGTGCTCAACCGTATGTTCTTCCACCTGAATGCCCCGGACGCCACCATCGGTGCCCTGAATTCGCTGTACCTCAATTCCAATAACATCGGCCTGCCAATCGCCACCTACATTCTGGGCAATCCGGCTCTTGTGGCACCGATTCTGGTCATGCAGCAGGCCATCTTCACACCGGTGGGCCTGACAGTGCTGGACGTGACCACCAAGGGCAAGGTCTCCATCAAGGAAATCGCCAAGCAGCCACTGCATCAGCCGCTGCTTATCGGCTCGCTGCTGGGCATTGTGGTCTCTGCGATTTCCGCTAAAAGCGGCTGGTTCCCAGTGCCGAAATTCATTTTCGACCCGATCGACATGATCGGCGATTCGGCTGTGCCAATGATCCTGATGGCGTTCGGCATGTCCCTGCACGGCACCAAGCCGCTACAGCAGAAGGGCGATCGCCCGGCCATCTTCACGGTCGCGGTCCTCAAGAACATCATCATGCCAATTATCGCGTTCCTGCTCGCCTACTTCGTGATGGGCTTCCGCGGCTCCGAGCTGTACGCCTGCGTGGTACTCGCCGCTCTGCCCACCGGCCAGAACGTATACAACTACGCGGCCCGCTACAACGTGGGTCTCACCTTCGCGCGCGACGGCATTCTGATGAGCACCATGACCAGCCCGGTGTTTATCGCGATCATCGCGGCGCTGCTGTCGTGATGGGTGCGCAGAGAAGCGTTCTCAATAGTATCCGTGCGCGCAAATGCACAGATATCGCACAAACGAACATTTGCTCATCCGCATATTTGCGGTGATTTCAGCGTTTCTACGTTCGATTTGCGTATACGAAAGTACGCACAGTTGTTATTGAGAACGATTCGCTGCGCAGCTCGGCTCAGTCATCAGCCCGATAATCGGTCAGATTCAAGCTGGCCGCCACATGATTGGACGCGAACGCGCCGATGGAAACCAGCGCATAGCACAGCACAAGCCCGCCGAAGAAGCTGGCCAGCGTGGCCGGTTCGGTCATCGAAGCGGCGAACAGAGGGGCCATAAGCAGCATGGAACAGCCGCCGGCCACGATCACCACGATGTTGAGCGGGGTGAGTACCTCGATGAATCGCGCACGGTTCAAGGTCTTGACATCAGTGCCCTCCAACACCAGCATGCGATATTCGCCGGCCTGATCGTACACGCTGCCGGCCTGCATCACACCGGAGCTGACCGCGGCAAGCACAGCGGCGAACACGAGCGTCAGAATGCCGCCGGTGCCGATGTCGCGAATGAACACGGTGAACGGGTCGTTGGCGTCATCGACCACGGCGGCCGATCCGAAGAATCCGCAGATCGACGTGATGCCGGCGATAAACACGGCCAACGCAATGCCGGACACATTGCGCCAGGCGCGCTTAGGGTTGTCGAGAATACGGCGCATGGCAATCATCGTGGCCGCATCCTTGGGGCGCTTGGCCTTGGCCTTGGCGCGAGCGGTGATCACCCACGTGCCGATAAGATTCACCAGCGCGAAGCACAGCAGCATGAAACCGATGATCACGCCGTACATCACCGCCTGGCCGGCCTGAGCCAGCATGGCCGGGTTCTTGAAGACGATCATGGCCACCACCACGACTACCACGAACAGCACCATACGGGTGCCTGAGGGCAATGCGGTGGCGGTGCGCGAGGTGACACCCAATGGGGTGATTGCCACGCGGCGCAAGGTGACCAGCGACGATATCAGCGCCAAGATGGCCACGCCCGCCAAGGTGATTACCAGCGCCAGCGGGCCGACCCATAGCTGTTCGAAGGTGAACCGCTGCTCCTGGAAGGGAATCAGCATGACTGCCGGCATCAGGGCGCAATAGCCGGCAATGCCGATAAGCGCGCCGATCAGCGCCTGTCCGGCGGCGTCAAGCGCGGTGAGACGCACCACCTGACCGGTGGTCGCGCCGGCCAGACGCAGGGCGGCGAGACGGGCGTCGCGGCGGGATGCGGCCAGTCGTGCGGCGGAACCGGCGAGCGCCACGAACGGCACGACGAGCAGCATGCAGGCGAATACCGCCAACGCCACATAGGCGGTGGAGAATTGGGCCAGGCTCGTCGGGTCGCTGATCTGCCGTTCCCACGCGGCCACCGTATCGGGCCGGCAGGCACCGAGGTCGAACGCGCAGGCGACGGTATGATCGGCCGAAGCCCGCCAGATGAAACCGTGTACGCCGCCGAGCACAGTGAGGAAGATGGTGGTGGCTGCGGCGAAGGCGATGATTGCCAGCATCGAGGTGTGGCCGGCGCTGCCGCGCAAGCCGGGGCGGTGAAACAGCCGCCAGAGGGCGAACGTGCTCATCGCGCGCCTCCTGCGGTGGTTTCGCTCCCGCCGGCTGGAGCTGCCGAGCGTAGCGAGGCTGAGGGTGATTCAGCGCCCTCGGGCCACCCCCAGTCAGCCTGCGGCTGACAGCCCCCGCCAGCGGGGGCGGAGTTGGGGTTGGCGTCTGTCTGGTGCAGACGGCCGTCCTGCATCATTACGGTACGGCCGCAGAACGAAGCGACGTTGGGGTCGTGGGTGACGACGACCACGGCGGAACCGTTGTCCCGCGCGGCGGCCATGAGAATGCCCATGACCTCGCGGCCGGTGGCTTGGTCGAGCGCGCCGGTCGGCTCGTCGGCGAAGACCACGGCAGGTTTGACGGCGAGTGCACGGGCGATGGCGATGCGCTGCATCTGTCCGCCGCTCATCTCCCCCGGCCGGTGCGTGGCGAGCGCGCGCAATCCCATGCGTTCCAGCCACAGGATCGCCGTGTCGGTGGCGGTGCGGTAGGGCATGCCGTCAAGCATCATCGGCAGGGCGATGTTTTCGACCGCCGGCAGTTCGGGCAGCAGCTGGCCGGACTGGAAGACGAAGCCGAAGTCGTTGCGGCGCAGTTTGGTGCGCTCGGCGTCGCTCATGCGGCTCAGGTCGGCACCACGGAAGATGACGGTGCCGGCGGTCGGCTTAATGATGCCGGCGAGCGCGTGCAGCAAAGTGGATTTGCCGGAGCCGGACGGGCCCATCACGGCTACCGTCTCGCCCTCCCGGAGCGTGAAGTTCACGTGGTTCAGGGCGAGCGTGTGCATGGTCGGCATGGCGAAGCCGGGCTGGGCTGGCTGGGATGGCTGGCCGGCCTGAATGGCACCCGGTCCGGCCGCAGCGGGATTCGCCGACGCATAACCGGCTCCCGTGCCGGCTGGTATCACGCCGGTGACGCCGTGCCCGGCCTGTGCGCGGGCCATGCTGGCGGTGTAGTCCATGACCAGGTCGTGGGCCTCGATGACCGGGGCCCACTGCTGGGTGTGCGATGCCGGCTGCTGGAACTGTTGGGGTTGCTGAGACTGCTGAGGCTGAGCCGCCGGTCCCGACGCCGGCTGAGGCTGCTGCAATTGCGATGCTGCTGTGTTCATACTCCCGAGCGTACGGAGCGAACGCCCAGCCGACCATCGGGCTGCGGTATGAACCTTTCTGGATCACCGGCCCGCTCCTCATCCGCAAGGATTAGAGATACGCAGTCGACGCGACAATCCATATATCAGATGTTCATTGCTCGAGAAGACGAGGAACAGTGGAAGACCGGTTCGGGAGCTGGAACCACATAGGCCGGTTCGGCTGGATATGCGAATCGCACGCACGGTATGTTCAGGGAACCAGCGCGCTGCGCGCCTGTACATCGAACAGACCAAGCAAAGGAGCCCACATGGCCATCGCAATCGACATCCCGCACACACCAATCGTGTCCGTACAAAAGTCGTACAACAGGAGTATGACTACAGAGAATAACAAGAACAGTCGTTTTGAAATGAGACTCACCTAAGAGCAACGTTCCAGAATCGACCAAGCGGCCGAGTCCAAAGGCATGACTTCGTTGCAATGGGCATTATCGAATCTGCTCGCCGCCGCAGATCGGGACATCCATGAAGCTCATATCATTCGGCTCAACAGTAAAGCGTGGAATGATTTCACCGCAGCATTAAACGAACCTATGGGCCTACGTCTGAATGAATTGTTGGAGCGTGATCCCATATGGACGTGACCAACTTCACTGAGCCTCGGCACCTGACTGCGAGCGAGGATATTTCTGGTTTCGACTGCGGCCTGCCATTGGTCAATGATTGGCTGGTTTCCACACACTAAGTGCATACAGCATTGAGCATTCGGAAGCTCCCGGTTGGCTGAGGCGAAATAGTCCGAACCCCATTCCCGTAATTTTGCTAGGCATGATGGGCGTGGATATCAGATTTCAAACCATGCACGTCGACAGTCAGTTACTCCGAGATGCGGTACTTCATTCTCTGAACGATATGATTTTCGGCATATCCCTGAATCATCTAGAATGATTACTCCGCTCAATGTCCACAATCACCAATGATTAATGGCTGGAGACCGCTATTTGACGCCGACCATTGTCTGAATCGCATTCAGACACAACACTCCTCATTGCGCGCAGACCAGCGAGTTCCGCCGAGTCGGCGATGTGTCTCTTCGGCGGTTGATTTAGGATTTTCCGCATGCGACAGCTGACCACACCGCTAAAAATGCCATTTTTGCACTGACTTGGGGCGGAGGTCGTGGCGAAACGCACGAGGGAACGTGTGTCATCCGATATGGTCATGCCCGCCAGGCATTGAAGCGTCCTGTCTATGCGCGGTTGATGTCCCGGTGGCGGGGTCAATCGATCGACATACGAACCGGGACAGATTCGGCTGTCCCGGTTCGGGATTTCGGCCTCTTTTGGCGAACCGGGACAGGCCCTTCCATGAACACCCGATATATGCAAATCCAAAACCCCGGAATTCCGCCATTCCCCGACGGCGACCATCGCACGATAGGGCGTCAGGTGAATGAGATTCTGTCCCGGTTGCCCAAAAAGAGGCAAAATGACGAACCGGGACAGCGAAATCTGTCCCGGTTGTCCCAAAAGAGACGAAATGACGAACCGGGACAGCAGAATCCGTCCCGGTCCACACGCGGTTCACACGGCATTACCCAAGTGAACTCATCGGCAAAACATTGGCCCAGCCAACACCACTATCGATGTCCAGCACAGGCCAGCTCGTCCAGGCGGGCGGCGAAGCGGGGCCAGTCGGTCTTCATAGCGGTGAGGAGCTTGCGGTTGGGCACGTCGTCAATCGGGACCCAGCAGATTTCCATGCTTTCGTCGTCGTTTGCCTTGGGCTCGACGGTGTGGCCGGGCTTTTCAAAGGCAAACACGGTGGTGTAGGCCCACGGGCCATGGTCCTCGCGGTAGGAGCCGACCACCTCGATGTCTTCGGGGGTGATGTTGGCTTCCTCGTAGCTTTCGCGCAGCGCGCCTTCGATGGACGATTCGCCGTCCGCAGTGGCACCGCCGGGGATACCCCACGTGCCACCTTCGGCGCTCCACGCGGCACGGTGCTGCATGACCACGTGAGTCACCTTGCCGCTCGCCGAGTCGCGGCGAGCCAGCAGAATGCCGGACGCACCGTTGGTGCCCCAATGCTTGCGGCCGCAGGCGCAGTCCACCCAGCCATCGCCGGGCTGGTGTACGTTTTCGACCGGCGGCAGAATGCCAGCGTGCTGGTTGCCCGATGCCTTGCTTTCCGGTTCCAGTTCACCACGGCCGACATTCCACAGGTCAGTCCACGTGATGCCCAGTTCGCCGGCCAGATGCCGGGCCAGCGGCAAGCTGAGGCCGATGATGCCGTGCGGATCGCCCTCAATACTGTCGATGAACGCACCACCGAAGCCTTCCAGCGTGAACGATCCGGCGACTTCCAGCGGCTCGCCAGTGGCAATGTACCGTTCGACGTCGGCATCGGTGAATTCGCCGAAATGGACTTTGGCGTGGCTTGCGCCGCGCACGGTACGCCCGGTCGCGAAATCGATCAGGCAGTGGCCGGTCCACAGTTCGCCGGTCGCGCCGCTCATGCGCTTCAGTCGTTCGCGGGCCACGGCTTCGCTGTGCGGCTTGCCGTAGCATTCGCCGCCCAAGAGGAACATCGAATCACAGCCGAGAATCAGCGGGCCGACTGTCGCCTCGGTCAGTCCCGGCTGTCCGGCAATAGCGGTGGCGATGGGTTCGGTGATGGTCGGCATGTCGATGCCGGAGAAGTCGCGCGTGGTGGCGACTTCCGCCTTGGAATAGTCGATGGGCTGGCCAGCGGCGGCTTTGCGCAGGTCTTCGACGACGGCTTCGCGTTCCGAATCCTTGATTTCCTTGGCCTTGAGCGGGTAGGCAATCACGCGATCGCCGGTTGCGGCGGCGGCAGTATTGGCCACATCGCGATACGCACGGTGAACGGCCTCGGCCTTGGCTACGGCAAGAATCATCACACGCTGCTTGATGCTCAAATCGTCGACGGTGACACCTTCCTCACGGGCGGCCGCTTCCAGCGCAGCAGGCTCATCCACGTGCGAGACGCGAATTGTGGGGCAGATACCCGCCGAATACAGCACGTCACGGCGAGGCTTGGACTTGGAAGCAAGAATTAGCGGAATGGACATGACTTAAGTCCTTATGCTCCCGCTGGCGGGAGCTGTCGAACGAAGTGAGACTGAGGGTGGTCTCTGCCGGTATGGCGGACCACTCTCAGACCGCCTGCGGCGGCCAGCTCCCGCCAGCGGGAGCCTTCTCCTCGACTTAGCGACGCTCGATTTCGACGCCGGCGGTGTTGATGGGCAGGTGAAGCACACGCCAGTGGCCGGAAGCAAGCTGCTCCGATGCGATCTGGTCGATGGCTTCGCGGGCGTTGCCGTAGTGCAGCACGAGCACGCAGGGGCCAGCACCGGAGACGGCGGCGGCATAGCCCTTGGAGCGGAAGAGCGCAATGAGCTCGGTGGACGGCGGCATCAGGGTACCGCGATACGGCTGGTGCAACTTGTCCTGCGTGGCGGTGAACAGTAGCGCGTTGGACTGGGCCTGAGCGGCCGCAAGCTCGTCAGCGAACGGCGATTCACGGGTTCCGCCAGCGCAAGCGCACGTATCGGCATCCTGAGCCGGGGCAGCGGCGACGCCGGACTTGCCCTGCTGGGCGGCCTGGGCCAGCACCATGGGATTCATCGCAGCGGGCAGCAGACCCACGCGAGACACGTTGTAGACGGCGTCCTTGTATGGCAGTTCCCTAGGCAGCGCCTGACGGGCCTTCTCAGTGGACAGCTCATAGTCGGGCACGAACACGGCGGCGGTGATGGACGGGTCCACCGGGTAGTTGACGGCGTGGAATCCGCCGTGCAGCGGTTCACCACCAGGAACGGCGACCGAGCCGACGCCTTCCGCGGTTTCGAAGTCCCAAGAGACGGTCAGGCCACCGAACACAGCCGGGGCCACATTGTCCGGGTGGCCTTCGATCTGGGCGGCCATATCGAAGATGGCCGGACGGTTGAGGTCACCGGTCTGGGCGAAGGCCGCGGCGGCGGCGATGCCGGCCACGATGGCCTCGGCGGAAGAGCCCATGCCACGAGCCTGAGGGATGTTGTTGGTCGCTTCCAGCGTGAAGCCGAGTCGGCCGAGGCCGAACGTGGCACAGGCACGGCGGAAGGTGGAGACCACGAGGTGGGTTTCGTCGCGTGGGAGGGTGTCGGCACCCTCGCCGTGGATGATCACGTGGGCAATGCCGTCGTTCGGGTCGTCGTTGAGCGTGAAAGTGAGCTCGTCATGGTAGTCGAGCGCCAGACCCACGGTATCGAAGCCGGAGCCGAGGTTGGCGGACGTGGCGGGCACGCGCACGTGAACGCTATTGCAGATTGGGTTCATGGTTGTTCCTTAAAAAGGAGCTCCCCTTGTCAGGGGAGCTTGGGTATTCAGCTTTCACCGTTCGACCGCCTCATCAGAGGGAGCTTAGGTCTTGTCAGTCCAGCACGCGCAGGATGGACGGGTCGCCGGTGACGAAGTCGAGCGCCTGCACGGCCTTGACGGTGTTGCGCAGGGTTTCCTCGTCGGTCAGGTGGGTCACGACGCGCAACTGCTGAATCTCGCCGTCGTAGCCGGGATCGGTCATGGTGGACTTCAGGTCCTGGTTCACACCGTTGATGGAGACACCGTTCTTGGCGAACTCAGCGGCGATGGCGGCCAGCACGCCCGGCTTGTCGTGAATCAGGAAGCGCACGGCGAATGCAGCCTTGGAGGCGGTAATCGGAGCCTTCGGCAGATTCTTGTACAGCGGGATGGACGGGCCGGTGCAGCCAGCAGCAATGTGGCGGGCTTCGGTCACCACGTCGCCCACGACGGCGGAGGCGGTCGGAGCGCCGCCGGCGCCACGGCCGTAGAACATGAGGTCGTCGGCGGCCTCGGCCTTGACGAACACGGCGTTGAAGGAGCCGTGCACGGAGGCCAGCGGGTGGTTCTCGTCGATCAGGGCCGGGTAGACGCGGGCGGAGACGCCGGCCTCGCCGTTCTCGACCACGGCGAGCAGCTTGATGACCTTGTGTTCGGCGGTAGCTGCGGCGATGTCGTCGGCGGTGATCTTGGTGATGCCCTCAACGGACACATCGTCGATGGTCACGGAGGTGTGGAAGCCGAGGGTGGCCATGATGGCGGCCTTGTTGGCAGCATCGTAGCCTTCGATGTCGCCGGTCGGGTCGGCTTCGGCGTAGCCCTTGGCCTGGGCGTCCTTGAGCACGTCGTCAAACTGGAGACCCTTGGTGGTCATCTCGTCGAGGATGTAGTTGGTGGTGCCGTTGACGATGCCGAGCATGCTGGTCACCTTGTCGCCGACCAAGGACTCGCGCAGCGGGCGCAGGAACGGAATCGCGCCACCCACAGCGGCCTCGAAGTAGATGTCGACGCCCTTGGCCTCGGCGGCGGAGTAGATCTCCGGGCCGTACTTGGCCAGCAGCGCCTTGTTGGCGGTGACCACGGAAGCACCGGATTCGATGGCGGCAAGCACGAACTTGCGGGCCACGGTGGTGCCGCCGATGAGCTCGATGACGATGTCCGAGTTGGTGGCCACGCTCAAAGTATCGGTGGTGACGATGGACTGGTCGATCCACGGGAACTTCTCAGTTTCCTTCGGGTCGAGGCAGGCGACGCCGGTCAGTTCGACCGGGCGGCCGATACGAGCGGACAGTTCGTCCTTCTGCTCGACAATCAGGCGGGCGGTCTGGGAGCCGACGGTGCCGGCACCAAGCAGGCCTACGCGAATCGGGGTTTCGTTGTTGCGAGCCAATTCAGGGTCCTTCCAAAAAGTTTTCTATATCCCACCGCTATTTTACGGATTATTTCCGACAGCAGACCGAAAGTACTCATCAAAGCTGACGGCCCTTTTCGTATTATGACGGATTTGGCCGCACATTACAGACTGTCAGGCGCTCGCCTCTGCACGCCGATCACTCGCTGACGTCGAGGTTGAGTAGGTCGTCTACGGTCTGGCGGCGGAGCATGACGTGCGCGCCGGACTCGCTGACAGCAACCACCGCCGGAATCAGCGCTTGGTTGTAGTTGCTGGCCATGGTGCGGCCGTATGCGCCGGTAACCGGCACGGCGAGAATGTCACCGCGCTTCAAATCGGCGGGCAACTGCACCTCGTGAACCACGATGTCGCCGGATTCGCAGTGCATACCGCACACACGGGCAAGCATCGTTTCAGCGGAACCGGTGCGATTCGCCAGACGCGCGGTGTAGTCGGCACCGTAGAGTGCCGGGCGAATGTTGTCGGACATGCCGCCATCCACAGACACATACACGCGCTCGGCAATCGGGTTGCCGTCACTGTCTTTGGCATCGGACAAGTGCACGTGCTTGATGGTGCCCACGCGGTACAGGGTTATGCCGGCGGGCGCCACGATGTAGCGGCCGGGCTCGAAGCTGATGGCCGGGGCGGGCATGCCGAGCGCACGGTTGGTGCTGTTGACCGCATCCGCCAAGCGAGTGAGTTCCACGTCAATGTCCATTGAATCTTCGCCATCGGTGTAGGCCACGGAGTAGCCGCCGCCGAGGTCGATTTCGGGCAGGATGTAGGCGTCGGTGGCCCACAGGGTCTTGCGCAGCAGCATCATGCGCTTGGCCGCGTGAATGAAGGCGTCCGCATCGTGGATGTTGGAGCCGATGTGCGAGTGGGCTCCGACCAGTTCGAGTACGTCCTGGTTGGCGAGGATGGTCTTGAGCACGGCGATGGACGGACCGTCCGCAATGGCTTCCATCGCGGCGGCCAGCGCCTTGTCTGTGTCGGAGACTTCCTCGTGGCTCAGGTCGTACGGGTACTTGACGTCGTAGTGCAGCTCGCGCTCTGATTTCTCGGTCTTTTCCGCGCCATTTTCCGGGGAATGCGTCGCAGAGATACGCGCGTTGGTAGCGGCAGGCGTCACGTCTTTGAGGTCGTTCAGCACGTCGAGCACGGCGGCGTCGGCCCCGGCGGCCAGCAGCGGCACGCCGAACTTCTGGTCCTCGTGAGCAGTGGAGATGTACTCGTGGCCGCCGGCGTGGACACCGACGGTGACGCGCAGCATCACACGGGCGCGTTTGCCGAGCTTGCGGGCGATGGCAGCAACGCGCTCCGGCTCGTCGGGCTCGTCGATCACGATTTTGGCGAAGCCCTGTTCGATGGCCAGCGCGATTTCCTCATCGGACTTGTTGTTGCCGTGCAGCACCAGACGACGTCCGGGAACGCCAGCGGCGAGGGCGATTTTCATCTCGCCCATCGTGCAAGTGTCCACAAACATGCCGGCCTCGGTGACCAATCGCACGATTTCTTTGGACAGGAACGCCTTACCGGCAAAGCTCACGTGCGTAGTGGATGTGTCGAATGCTTCGGCGGCAGCGCGCACGAAGTGCCTGGCACGTGCGACTACTTCATCAGTGTCGATGAGATAGAGCGGCGAGCCGAACTCGTCAAGCAGCGATTCGGCGGTACGACCGTGGAATGTAATGGCACCGTCGGCATTCACAGCCGTAGCGGCCGGCCAAATTGGAGAAATAGGCATAATCACATCTTTTCGGGGGCGGTGACGCCGAGGAGGTCGAGGCCGTTGGCGATGACCTGCTGGACGGCGTCATTGAGCTTCAGGCGGGCGGCGGCACGGGCCGGCTCCGGGTTCTTGGCAATCTCCAAGGCCTTGCGAGCCTCGTCGTCGCCACGGGTTTCCGGATCGGTCAGGGCCATCGGCACCACGCGCTCTACGTTGTACCACTTGTGATAGGTGGCGGCCAGTTCTTCGAGGTAACGGGCCACCTTGTGCGGCTGGCGGTCGTCGGCCGCAGTGGCGAGCACGCTCGGGAATTGGGCGAGGGCGGCGAGCACTTCGCCGTCGGCCTCGGTGTCGAGCAGGGCCAGGTCGGCACCCTCGTAGCTGATGCCGGCAGCGGCTGCGTTGCGGTCCACGTTCTTGGAGCGGGCGTGCGCGTACTGCACGTAGTACACCGGGTTGTCGTTGGTGTGCGAGGCGAGCAGGGCCAAGTCGATGTCGAAGTTCTGGTTGTAATCGGAGCGGGCCAGCGAGTAGCGGGCGGCGTCCACGCCGACCACGGAGACCAGGTCGTCAATGGTCACGACGTTGCCGGCGCGCTTGGACATGCGCACGGGCTTGCCGTCCTTCATCACGTTGACCAGCTGGCCGATGAGAATCTGCATGTTCTTGCCGGGCTCATCGCCGAAGGCCGCGCACATGGCCATCATGCGGCCGATGTAGCCGTGGTGGTCCGCGCCAAGCATGTAGATGGCCACGTCGGCCGAGTTTTCGGCGCGATGGCGCTTGTCCCAGTAGTAGGCGATGTCGGCGGCGAAGTAGGCGAACTCACCATTGGACTTGATGATCACACGGTCCTTGTCGTCGCCGTGCTTGGTGGATTCAAACCAAGTGGCGCCGTCCTTGTCGAAAATGTCGCCGCGGGACTTGAGCTCTTCGATGGCGGCGTCGACCTTGCCGTCGGCGTACAGGCTGTTTTCATGGAACCAGACGTCGAAGTTCACGCGGAAGTCCTTCATGGACTTCTGAATCTCGTCGAACATCATCGGTACGGCGCGCTTGCGGAATTCCTCGCGCACTTCGGTATCGGCCTCGCCGAGCGGTTCACCGTCATCGTTCAGGCCCTGATCCTGGTGGGCCAGTGCGGTCAGGTCCACGCCGTCGGACTCGGCTTCGGCCTGAACACGGGCGGCGATCTCGTTGATGTAGGCACCCTTGTAGCCGTCGCACGGGGTTTCGGTCTGGTAGCCGGCCTCACCCAAGTTATTGGCCTCGGCCCAAGCGGCGACCAGCGACTTGGCGAAGCGGTTGATCTGCTCGCCGTGATCGTTGAAATAATATTCGCGCACCACCTTGGCGCCGTTGGCCTCGAGCACGCGGGCCATGGCATCGCCGACGGCAGCCCAACGAGTGCCGCCGATGTGAATCGGACCGGTGGGGTTGGCGGAGACGAACTCGAGATTCAGGGTCTGGCCGCCCAGATGGTCGTTGCGGCCGTATTCGTTGACCTTGTTGAGATGCTTGTCGGCGTCGGTCACGGCACCGGCGGCGAGTACGGTGTCCACCACGGCGGCGGCCGAGGCGGAGTCAAGCGTGATGTTGATGAAGCCGGGGCCTGCCACCTCGACCTTGGCAATGCCGTCGGCTTCAGCGAGCGCGGCGGCGAACGGCTCGGCCAGATCGCGCGGCTTCATGCCGGCCTTCTTGGCCAGCTGCATGGCGATGTTGGAGGCCCAGTCGCCATGCGCACGGTCCTTCGGGCGCATCACGGCGAGCTTGTCGACGGGCGGAATCAGCTCGTCGGTCAACGCGCCGGCCTGGCCGGCGGCGACGAGGTTGTGGGCAATGCTGGAAATCAGTTCACTTAAGGCTTCAGGACTCATTCTTCTAAGGATACTGAGAACGGCGACACTTGCGCCCTGGTATGCCTATATGCTGCCCCTGCTGGCGGGGGCAAGCACACAGCCGAAAGATACCAAGCGAAAAAGGGTAGGCGACAATCGCCGGAATCGTTGGAGGCTCGCCGAAACCGCTATACATACCGTTGGTCGGTATCTATAGTGATCTGCAACATCAAGCACAGTAGGGAGGCCACCATGGCACGTAACGCTCACCCCGAGGTGACGCGCACCCGCATCCTCGACGCCGCACAACGGCTGTTCATGGCCCAGGGCTATGAGCACACCTCCATCCAGAACATCGTGGACGAGCTCGGCGACCTCTCCAAAGGCGCGATCTACCATCACTTCAAATCCAAGGAAGCCATCCTCGAAGAGCTCATCAACCGAGACAACAATATGCAGGACGACTTCAACGAATCCGTCATGAATCGCACTGACCTTACCGCCCTCGAAAAGTTCCGCGTGCTATGGCGGCATTCGATGACCAAGCAAGACCACGTGCAGATCATGCGAGCCGCCATGCCGATGCTGAGCAATCCGGTTTCGTTTGCCGCGAATATGCAGGTATGGAGCAAGCATCTGCCCGAACGCTTCCTGCCGCTGATCGAGGCGGGCGTCAAGGATGGCTCCATCCCCACCGAGTATCCGCGCGAGGCCGCAGAGCTGCTTTCGTTGCTGCCGAATTATTGGCTGATGCCGTATTTCTACCCGGTGACCCTGCCCGAAATGGAGCATCGCATCCGCTGCTTGGCCACCATGCTCGACGCGATCGGCGTGCCGATTTTCGATGACGAGCTCATCACGGTCGCCGCGAAGGGCATGATGACGTTCGCAGGGGAGCCGGAGAAAGGCTCAGAATGAATAGCACAGTGAAACCCGAGAATGACATCGCCGGCACCGCCACCCAACGCCCGCTGCTGTCCCGCGACTTCGTGCTGCTGGTCGCCGGACAAGGCATCTCGCTGTTCGGCAATGTGATGCTGCGATTCGCGATGTCGATGTGGGTGCTGGACGAAACCGGCTCAGCCACCATCTTCGCCTCGGTGCTGGCCATCTCCATCGTGCCGACCATCCTGCTCTCCCCGTTCGGAGGCGTGCTGGCCGATCGCGTCAACCGCCGCACCATCATGGTGGCGCTCGACGCCATCTCCGCCGTGCTCGTGCTGGCGAGCGCCATCGTCTTCGCCACCACGGGCTTCCATATCGTAGCCATCGCCACCATGCAGGTGCTGCTCGCCGTGCTCGGCGCCTTCGAAACCCCGACCGTGCAGGCCGCACTCCCCCAGATGTTCCGGCAGTACGGCCCGGCCACCATGCGCCAAGGCATGGCCGTGATCAATCAGGTCCAACAACTAAGCAGTCTGCTGCCGAGCTTCCTCGGCGGCGTGCTGTATGCGATGTTCGGCATCCGTCTCATGATGATCATCGCCATCGCAAGCTTCGCCGGCGCAGCCGCGCTCGAATGCTTCATCCGCCTCAGTGCCCCGGATCGCGGCGACGAGGAGCTGCCCACCCCACTTGAAGACCTCAAGGCAGGCGTGCGATTCCTCATCAAGGACCGGCCGAACGTGTTCAGACTGCTGTTGTTCGCGGCGGCGCTCAACTTTGTGCTTATCGGCTATTCCGGCGTCGGCTTCCCGTACACGATTCGTACAGTGCTCGGCTTCGACGCCACTGTCTACGGCATCGCCGACGGCCTGATCGGTGTTTCCGGCGTGGCGGGCGCATTCATCGCCGGCCTGTTCGCCGCCAAGCTCACGATGCGCTGGCTGCCGGGGCTGATGGCGACGCTTACGCTGGCCATGGTCCCACAGGGTATTGTGTTCCTGCTGCCGGTCGACGCATGGACCAAACTCGTGGTGCTGATCGTATTCACCTGCGGCACGATGGTCGCCAGTTGCTTCACGAATCTCATCGCCGTGCCCGCCATCCAGCTCAGTACGCCCGAGGCAATGGCCGGCAAAGTGATGTCCATGGCCGCGGCCGTGAGCATGTGCGCCCAGCCGCTCGGCCAGATGGTGTACGGCTGGGCCTACGACCAAATGCCGGTCGCCATCGTGCTGTTCATCACCACCGCCCTGTTCGCCGTGCTCACCGTGCTGATGGTTCCGCTCGCCAAGCAGTTCGAGGACTGACGATCGGCGCGCACGCCACATCCTGCCGCCCGGCCATAATTGAATCACCGCACGAAAAGGCACGAAAAGGCACGAAAGAGGTACCTATGGCCGCGCTCAACCCCCAATCATTGGTCACGTTGTGGCAGATCGAACAGTATGGTTCGTTCTCCGCCACGGCCAAGGCCACGGGTTGGTCGCAGCCGGCCATCAGCCAGCAGATCAAAAAGCTGGAGGCACAGTGCGGTTCGACTCTGGTGCAACGCACCTCGCATGGTGTGGAACTCACCGCCACCGGTTCGATGCTCGCCCGCCACGGCGAGGCCATCGCCGATCGGCTGGAGCGGGCGGCCCGTGAGGTCGAGGATTATCGGCATCATCGGTTTGCTCACCTGCATTTGGTGGCCCCACCGTCAATCTGCTCTACTATCGCGGCCCGTACCGTGGTCAAGCTCAGTATGTTCACGGACATCGAGCTGAGCCTGATTCAGATGGAGCCGCCGGAGGCGATCGGTCTGATTTCCCAAGGCAAGGCCGATACCGCCGCCGTGTTCCGCTACAGCAGCATCCCGAACTTCCTGCACATCGGCGACGACCTGACCTTCCATTCGCTGGGTTACGATCCGATGCGACTGCTGGTGCGCCGCTCCAGCGGCATCGCCAAACGATTCGAGGAGACCGGCGAACCCGTGCCGCTGTCCGCCGCCAAAGACGAGCATTGGATCGCCGGCTGCCCCACCTGCCGCGCAAATTTGGTGAAACTGGCCACCCGTGCCGGATTCAAGCCGGATATCCGCCACTGCACGGATGATTACTGGGCCACGCAGAACCTGGTCGAGGTTGGCATGGGCGTCTCGCTGGTGCCGGCGCTCGATACACATATCAATCTGCAAGGCGATCTGGTGGCCTGTCCCATTGCCGACGATTTTGCGGCGCGCGAGGTCGGCATCGTGACTCGTGCCGGCGACCATCGCCCCGCGCTTGGTTCATTGCTCGAGGAGCTCGAGCGCACGTCACTCAAATATTTGAGTGCCAAGTAGTCGCACAGCGATAAGCAAGCTTGCGAGCGCCATCACGATTTCGGGGAGCCAGACCGTTGAGCAGCCCTTCTGCACCGGGAACAATGGCATGTTATGAGCATGAACAACATTCCCCAGTCAACGACTGTGAGCAACGCAACCGCCGGCGCCTCTTGCTTTGATGCCAATCACATCGACGTGACGACCATCGAGGATCTGGAGCAGGTCGGTTCGGATAAATGGACCCGTTACCCCGGCTGCATCGGCGCATTCATCGCCGAGATGGATTACGGTCTGGCACCGTGCGTGGCCGAAGCCATCGAAGAGGCTACTGAACGTGGCGCGCTCGGCTACATTCCCGACCCGTGGAAGAAGGAGGTCGCCCGCTCGTGCGCCGCATGGCAGCGCCGCTACGGCTGGGAGGTGGATCCAACGTGCATCCGCCCGGTGCCGGACGTGCTGGAGGCGTTCGAAGTGTTCCTGCGCGAGATCGTGCGCGCCGGTAACTCCATCGTGGTACCGACTCCGGCCTATATGCCGTTCCTAAGTGTGCCGCGTCTGTATGGCGTGGAGGTCCTTGAGATTCCGATGCTGTGCGCGGGCGCCGGCGAGAGCAGCGGGCGCAATGATGAATGGCTGTTCGATTTCGACGCCATTGAGCAGGCGTTCGCGAACGGCTGCCATGCCTTCGTGCTGTGCAACCCGCACAACCCGATCGGCAAGGTATTGACGCGCGAAGAAATGCTGCGATTGTCCGATCTGGCCGCCAAGTACGACGTGCGTATATTCTCCGATGAGATTCACGCGCCGTTCGTCTACCAAGGCCACACGCATGTGCCATTCGCCTCAATCAACCGGCAGACGGCCATGCAGGCTTTCACCTCCACTTCAGCCTCGAAGTCGTTCAACATTCCCGGCACCAAGTGCGCGCAGGTGATTCTCACCAATCCGGACGATCTGGAACTATGGATGAGGAACGCGGAATGGTCCGAGCACCAGACGGCCACCATCGGTGCCATAGCCACCACTGCGGCCTATGACGGCGGCGCGGCATGGTTCGAGGGCGTGATGGCATATATCGAGCGCAATATCGCGCTGGTCAACGAGCAGATGCGCACGAGATTCGCCAAGGTGCGCTATGTGGAGCCGCAGGGCACGTATATCGCGTGGCTGGATTTCTCGCCACTGGGCATCGGCGACCCGGCCAACTATTTCTTTAAGAAGGCCAACGTGGCGTTGACAGACGGCCGTGAATGCGGCGAGGTCGGGCGCGGTTGCGTGCGTATGAACTTCGCCATGCCCTACCCGCTACTGGAGGAATGCTTCGACCGCATGGCCGCCGCACTTGAGGCGGACGGGCTGTTGTAGAACAAAATCGCGGCTCCCCTCAAAGAGGGGAGCCGCGGAACGGCCGAATTAGTCGAAGTCGGCGCCGAGGGCTTCGAGTTTGCCGCGGAAGTCGGCGTAGCCTCGGTCGATCAGGCTGATGCCGTGCACGTCCGAGGGGCCTGACGCGGCCAAGGCCGCGATCAGATGGCTGAACCCACCACGCAGGTCCGGCACGTCGATGTCGCGTCCGGTCAGCGGGGTCGGTCCGAAGATCACGGCGGAATGCTTGTAGTTGCGCTGCCGGAAACGGCACGGCAGCGAGCCCAGGCACTCGCGGTACAACTGGATGGTGGCACCCATCTCGACCAGCGGCTTGGTGAAGCCGAAACGGTTCTCGTACACGGTCTCGTGCACGATCGACAGGCCGTTGGCCTGGGTCAGGGCCACCACGAGCGGCTGCTGCCAGTCGGTCATGAACCCGGGATGCACGTCCGTCTCGATCGCCACGGGCTTCAAGTCCCCGCCCGGATGCCAGAAACGAATGCCCTTGTCCGTCACCTCGAATTTGCCGCCCACCTTGCGGAACACGTTGAGGAACGTGATCATCTCCGGCTGGGTGGCACCCTTGACGAAAATGTCACCGTGCGTGGCGAGCGCGGCGGACGCCCAGGACGCCGCCTCGATGCGATCCGTCAGCGACGTGTGCGTGTACCCCTGCAGTTCCTTGACACCCTCGATGCGGAAGGTGCGATCAACGTCCACAGAAATGATTGCGCCCATCTTCTGCAGCACGCACACCAGATCCATGATCTCCGGCTCAGTGGCCGCGCCCGACAGTTCGGTCTTGCCCTCGGCCAGCACGGCCGCCAGTAAAGTCTGCTCGGTGGCGCCCACCGACGGGTAGGGCAGGTGGATCTTCGCGCCGTGCAGGCCGTTGGGCGCGGTGATGTGGATGCCGTCCTTGTGTTCCTTGTCCACCGTGGCGCCCAGCTTGCGCAGCGTCTCCAGATGGAAGTCAATCGGACGTCCGCCAATCGCGCAGCCGCCCAACGCGGGAATGAACGCTTCACCCAAACGGTGCACGAGCGGGCCGGAGAACAGGATCGGGATGCGCGACGAACCGGACAGTGTATCCACGTCGGCCACATCGGCCAGCTGCACACGCGAGGCGTCGATGGTCACAATGCCGTTCGCACCGTCCACATCCACGTCCACGCCGTGCAGACGTAGCAAATCGGACACCACATGCACGTCACGAATCTCCGGCACGTTCTTCAGCACCGACTTGCCCGGTGCCAGCAACGCGGCGACCATCGCCTTGCTCACGAAGTTCTTCGCGCCACGCACCTTGATCGTGCCATTCAAAGGCTTGCCGCCCTCGACATGCAACACGTCATCCGGATTCTCAGCCACGCCACTCTCCTCAATCAATCAAGATTCAAAAATGCTACCGTCCAGTTTGCCATAAGCCATGTGCCGACTCCGTGAAATGCCCCAGCCGAACTTTGATCACCGTGCACAACGGATTCCACACCCCGTCGAATCAAACCAATAACGTGATCTTCCTCACATTTGCCGCCACGGCGTTCTCCATACTTCTACGCTACGATTCAGGGCAATGGCATCAGACGCCATGGCCACAAGCAAAGGAGCATTTATGACCACAGTCGCCGTCATCGGCTGCACGCACGCCGGCACGTTCGCCACCACCTCGATTCTCGCCGAGCACCCCGATTGGACCGTCCATGTTTTCGAGCGCAACGGTACGCTGTCCTTCCTCTCCTGCGGCATCGCCCTGTGGGCGGGCGACCACGTATCCGACCCGAAGAAAATGTTCTACTCCTCCCCTGCCGCTCTGGCCGAAGCCGGCGCGACCATGCATATGCGCACCGACGTGACGTCCGTGGACCTCGACGCCAGAGCCCTCACCTACCGCGCGCTGGACGAGGCCGGAGACCCCGCCGAACAGACCCTCGCTTTCGACAAACTGGTCGTGACCACCGGCTCGCGCCCGGTCATCCCGCCGATCCCCGGCATCGACAGCCCGCATGTGCTGCTGTGCAAGAACTGGGATCACGCCATCGCCATCAAGGAAAAGGCGAAAACCGCCAAGTCGGCAGTGGTGATCGGGTCGGGCTATATCGGCGCGGAAATCGCCGAGCAGTTCAGCGTCACCGGCGTCAAGACCACGCTGGTCGACGGCCTTGATCGCCCGCTGGCCAATAATTTCGATAAGACCATCACCGATCAGGTGGCGGCCGCGTTCGAGGAGCACGGCGTCACGCTCGCGCTCGGCCAGAAGGTGGTCGAGTTCCGCGACAATGACGACGACACCGTCACTGTGGTCACCGAAAAGGGCGAGTACACGGCCGAAATGGCGATTCTGGCCGTCGGCTTCCTGCCGAACACCGACCTGCTCAAGGGCAAGGTGGACATGCTGCCGAACGGCGCGATCGTGGTCGACGACTACATGCAGGCGTCCGCGCCGGGCGTGTACGCCGCCGGCGACTCCGCCACCGTGTTCTACAACCCCACCGGCCAGCACGATTACATTCCGCTGGCCACCAACGCGGTGCGCCAGGGCCTGCTGGTGGGCCGCAACATCGAGACGCCGACCGTGAAGTACATGGGCACGCAGGCCACGTCCGCCGTGCAGCTGTACGATCTCTCGCTCGCCGCCTCCGGCCTGACCCGCGCCGGTGCCGAACGCCGCGGGCTCACGGTCCGCGAGACCTCGCTCACCGAGGATTATCGCCCGGACTTCATGCTCACCACCACCCCAGTCACGTCGATTCTGACCTGGGACCCGGAAACCCGCAAGGTCAAGGGCGGCCAGTTCTGTTCCAAGGCCGATATCTCCGGCGCGGCAAACGTGATTTCCATGGCGATTCAGGCCGGCTTCACCATCGACCAGCTCGCCAACGTGGACTTCCTGTTCCAGCCGAACTTCGACAAGCCGGTCTACTACGTCGGCGCCGTGGCCATGAAGGCGGCGGCCGAGTAAGACGGCTGTACCCACCGCAAAAAAGAAACCCCGGCGTGATGGGCGCCGGGGAGAGAAAGGAGAGAAGAAGAAAGAGGTTAAGTTATGCAGCTTGTTCGGCCGTGATTACATATAACAGCAACAGGTTCAATGCAACATGGGCACTGTCTGGGAATCGTCTGGGAATCACGGCCCGTACAGGCTGTTGCTTGTTTTTGGAGCCGATTTACCGGCTGGCCTTGATCTTGTGGGCCAGTTCGGCGTCCCACATCGCACCGGTGGCGGACATCACCGAGTCCGCGCCGGCGTCACGGTACGCCTGGTAGTCGGCGGGCGAGACCACGCCGCCGACGCCGTTGATCGCGAAATCGAGCCCGAGCTTTTCACGAATCGCGGCCAGACGGGCGACCATGTCGAGGCCGGCGCCACGAATCGCATTGCCGCACACGCCTGAGCGATCGCGGCCCGCGCCGGGCAGGGCCTGATTGCCATTGGCATCGACCAGTTTGGCGGAAATCGTATTGATGGTGCTGAAGCCCTGCACGGTGCCGTGGCCCACGGTGGAACGCACCATAAGCTCCAGAGCGTCGTCGCTGGGGATGTAGGCGAGCTTGACCATCAGCGGGATGTCGCCGATCTCCTGCTTCACGGCCTCGGTGATGCGGCCCACGAGCAGCGGATTGTGGCATAGCAGGCGGTTGTGGCCCTCGTTGGGGCAGCTGGTGTTCATCACCATGAGCTTGGCACCGGTCTCCTTGACCAGGCGGGCGGTAGTGGCATGGTCGGCGATGTATTCCTCCTCGCTCATGCCCTCCACACGCGAGCCTTGGAAGCTCGGGACCAGCACTTGACCGGGACCGGCGGCCTCGATGGCGGCGCGCATGTCCGGCTGCCAGGCATCCGGGCTTTGCGAGGGCACGCCGAAGCTATTGGAGATGGAGATCGGAGTCTCGTAATTGGTGTCGGCGAGCACGCCCTCGTCCAGTTCGGCGCTGCCCGGTGTTAGTGAACCGTCCGCCGACTTGGGGTGTACGGCGAGCACGTTCGGGAACGGGTTGCAGCCCCAGGCGCGCGAACGCACGGTTTTGTAGGTCGCCAGATCGAAACCCATGTGGAAAGCGGCCGTGGTGAAACGGCTGTTGAGCAGCGGGCCTGCGGGAATGCCGAAAGGCAGGTTGACCGGCTGGCCCAAAAAGGTGGCCAAGGCACCCTCGGAGGCACCCTCGCTGGTGGTTCCGGCGGCATCGGCACCGTTGCCATCCTTCAGCGCCTCGGCGAACGAGCCGAACGGCCCTTGCTCATAGTTGTCTTCGTAACTGCGGCTGACATCGTAAAACGGCTCAAAATCACTCATGCTTCAACGATAAGCCAACCTGCATGCGCACACGCACACTCAACCCATCATCGCGCCGACAAACGAAATAATGGCGAAAGCGGCATTGGCTACCACAAAGATGATGAACGTCGGAGCTGCCCAGCCAAAGTACGTGTCTGGAATACTACGATTCGTACGGTGATATTGGCGCAAACTTAAATAGTGCAAACACACCCTAGAAGAGATAGGAGGGAATGGCACTTTCTCGCGTTGTTGGTGGAAGTATTTGGGATGCTAAGCGAGTTGCCGCATTGGAACCAGACGATTGCGTGAAGTGACCCTATACGTAAAAGGTCTCACTGGCGAGAGCCAGTGAGACCTTTGTCTGATGCGATGCGAGCGACCCAATAATCTCAATCAGACACAGAGCCAACGGCCCTGGGCCTGCAATTATGGACTCGCCTTTCGGCGAGGCTCAATGCTGGCCTCGCTGCTGTCGCAGCTCGGCAGGCCGATCGCGGCTAAATAATGCCTCGATCGGTCAACGGCCCTGTCCAGTCTGCGTCCTCCGGCTCGCGGGCGGACTCGATTTTTTCTTCGGCCCAGTGTTTGGCGGGGATGGTCTTGGGCTTGAAGGGGAACTTTTCGGCGCGCATCTTTTCGTAGGCGGCGATGTCGTCCTCGTGCTGCAGCGTCAGATCGATATCGTCGTAGCCGTTCATCAGACGCCAACGCACGTAATCGTTGACCTCGAACGGCAGGGTCACGTCGCCGCAAGTGACAGTGCGGGTCTCCAGCGAGACAGTCATCTCACGACCAGGCTCTTCCTCCAGTAGCTTCCACAGGAGTTCGACGGACTCCTGCGGCATAATCGCGGCCAGCACGCCGTTCTTGGCGGTGTTGCCGTAGAAGATGTCGGCGAAGCTCGGCGCGATGACCACGCGGAAACCGTAATCGTGCAGCGCCCACACGGCGTGCTCGCGGGAGGAGCCGATGCCGAATTCGGGGCCGGCGACCAGAATCTGGCCCTTACCGGCGTATTCCGGCTTGTTGAGCACGAAGTTCGGGTCTCGGCGCCATGCGTAGAACAGGGCGTCATCGAAGCCGGACTTGGTCACGCGCTTCAAGAACACAGCGGGAATGATCTGGTCGGTATCGACGTTGGAGCGGCGCAGCGGCACGCCCACGCCGGTCAGTGTGGTGAGTTTTTCCATAACAATTTTCCTTTCGGGGATCTCTCCCCCAGTCAGTCTTCGACTGACAGCCCCTCGTCAGAGGGGGCTCACGTGTATTGACTCAGAGATCGGCGGGAGACGAGATTGTGCCGCGGATGGCGGTGGCGGCGGCTACGGCCGGCGACGCCAGATGCGTGCGCGAGCCCTTGCCTTGGCGGCCCTCGAAGTTACGGTTCGAAGTGGAAATCGAGCGCTCGTTCGGCACCAGCTTGTCCGGGTTCATGCCCAGGCACATCGAGCAGCCGGCGTTACGCCATTCGGCGCCAAAGTCCTTGAACACCTTATCGAGGCCTTCCTTCTCCGCCTGCAAACGCACGCGGGAGGAGGCCGGCACCACCAGCACGCGGTGGATGTTCTCGGCCTTGCGGTGGCCCTTCATAATCGCGGCGGCCTGGCGCAAATCGTCGATACGACCGTTGGTGCACGAACCAATGAACACGGTGTCCACGGCGATGTCCTTGATCGGCATGCCTGGCTTCAAACCCATGTATGTAATCGCACGTTCGGCGGCGGCGCGCTTGGTGGCGTCGGCGATCTTGCCCGGCTCCGGCACGGAGGCGGTGATCGGCAGACCTTGGCCGGGGTTGGTGCCCCACGTCACATATGGACCGAGCTTGGTGGCGTCAATATCCACCACCTTGTCGAATACGGCATCGTCATCGGTCTTCAGCGTCTTCCAGTACGCCACGGCCTGATCCCACAGCTCGCCTTCCGGCGCGTGCGGACGGCCCTTCAGGTACTCGAACGTGGTCTCGTCCGGCGCGATCATGCCGGCACGCGCACCGGCCTCGATGGACATGTTGCACACGGTCATGCGCTCGTCCATGGTGAGGTTGCGAATCGCCTCACCACGGTATTCGATCACGTAACCCTGGCCGCCGCCGGTGCCGATCTTGGCGATGATCGCCAGAATGATGTCCTTGGCCGTCGCGTCCGCGGGCAGCTTGCCGTTGACGTTGACGGCCATGGTCTTGAACGGCTTCAGAGACAGCGTCTGTGTGGCCATCACGTGTTCGACTTCGGAAGTGCCGATGCCGAACGCCAGCGCGCCGAACGCGCCGTGCGTCGACGTATGCGAATCACCGCACACGATGGTCATGCCCGGCTGGGTCAGGCCCAGAATCGGGGCGAACGCGTGGACGATGCCCTGATCGGCGTCGCCCAGCGGGTGCAGGCGCACGCCGAACTCCTTGCAGTTCTTCTCCAAAGTCGTCAACTGCAACGCGCTCGTCTCATCCGGGTTCGGGCGATCGATATCAACGGTCGGCGTGTTGTGATCCTCGGTGGCAATGAGCTGATCCACGTGACGCGGCTTGCGGCCGGCCAAGCGCAGGCCCTCAAACGCCTGCGGGCTGGTGACCTCATGCATGAGCATCAGATCGATGTACAGCAAATCAGGGGCTCCGTCGCTGCCCTTGCGCACCAGATGATCGGCCCAGACCTTCTCGGCCAGTGTCGTTCCCATAGTGATTCCTCCAAAAAATTCCGCGCGAGGTATTGTGTTCGCGCCTTGTTCGTGGTATTAGCCTATGTGCTTGCGATGGGCCCGGCCATGAGCATGCCGGATATTGAGATACGGTCAAATGATGGCCTCAATATGACTCGGATACGACTCGAACATGACCTAGTCATGACTCGGTTCCGCTCCAGACATGTCTCTTCGGCATCCACGAACGCCCTTTCAACTTCATGGCCACCCTGTGAGACACTTCCCCAATTTGCTATTTCACTATGTGAGATGGCATAATCGCCCTTATTATGACTGATTCCCAAGAAGAGCCATTGAACAACAGCTTGACCGAGTCCGAGCCGGTTGAAGACACCACCGCCAAGGACGATGGGGAAATCCATTCCGGCGTTGGCGTCCTTGATAAAACTGTAAAGATTCTTGACGCACTGGAATCCGGCCCGTCTACGCTGGGCCAGCTTGTGGCCGCCACCGGTCTCGCTCGACCGACCGCACATCGTTTGGCTATTGCACTGGAACGCCACCGTTTCGTACTGCGCGACCAGCATGGCCGATTCGTACTCGGCTCCCGTTTCGCCGAACTTGCCGCCGCAGCAGGCGAGGATCGTCTGCTGACCGCCGCCGGCCCGATCCTGCAGACCCTGCTCGATCGCACTGGCGAGTCTGCGCAGATTTACCGCCGCCAAGGCGATCAGCGCGTGTGCATCGCCGCTGTGGAACGCACCTCCGGCCTACGTGATTCCATTCCGGTGGGTGCCATGCTGTCGATGGAAGCCGGTTCCGCCGCCCAGATTCTTCTGGCTTGGGAGGATTCCGACCGTCTGCACCAGGGATTGCGCCACGCCAAGTTCACCGCCACCAAGCTGGCCGCCGTACGCAAGCGCGGCTGGTCCGAGTCCGTGAACGAACGCGAAGAGGGCGTGTGCTCGATTTCCGCCCCGATCCGCAACGCCTCCGGCCAGGTCATCGCCGCCATCTCGATTTCCGGCCCGACCGGCCGCATGGGTGCCGCCCCCGGACGCCGCTATGCGCCGCTGGTGATGGCCGCCGGCAAGTACCTCACCGAGGCACTGGTCAAAGCCGTTCGCTGAAACATACCAGTCAATCCAACCGATAGCCCAACCGGCAGAAATCCCGCGTCACAACGAAAGAGACGCGGGATTTCTGCCACTAATCGTCCAACACAGCGGAAGGCCACCGAAACCTCGAATACTTCGCGCCGCTTTCCGCCTCTATCAGGAACAGTTACCTGAATAAACCGGGTTACCTGAATAAACCGGACAGTTGACTCCATAGCGACGGCTTGCGCAGCAAATCATCGCCCTCGCCCTCGCCAGGCGCGGTCTGGTTCACCGCATAGGTATAGGCGCGTTTGGAACTGGGCTTGCCCACCAGTTCGCCAAACTCCAGCAATTGCGTACGCGGCTCGTAAGGGTGACGGATATCAAATTCGATCAATCGCGTGGCGCGTTTGGCCGGAGCCGGTCCGTACGTATTGAATCCGCAGGTTGGCGTAGCGATAAGCAACAGACCCTCATGTTCGCCGACGAAACCGTTGCGATGATCATGACCAGCTACGACGCCGAAATACCCCTCGCGCAGCAATTCGAATTCGTCTGACGTATCAGGGCAGGATATGCCTTCTCCCAAATATCCGCCGGGCTGGGTTTGCAATTCGTCCAGCACGTAGTAGGTATCGGCGTGCGAACGATAGCCCTGCATGGCAAACGCCGCGTTGGCCGCCACCGGCTTCAGCACGTTGTAATACTCGGGCATCGGCATGTGCTGGAACACCATTGATTTCGCACCGATACGGTCGGGCACGGCGTTCAGGAAGGCGAGCGCTGCGGGCGATGGTGTGCCGAAGCCGCCGCCATGCACGTAATCGCCGGAGTCAAGAATGACCAGACCCAGCACATTGCGCGTATGGTCAACGTCCATAACCGGCAGCGCGAAGGTGCCTGGTTCACCGGAACCAGTGGCACCAGACAGCGTCTGCACAGCACCACCCGCTCCACAGGTGTATGCAATCTGGTTCGGCAAGGTCTCACTCGGCGGATTGACACAACCGGGGAACTCGCGATAGATACCGTCCAGTTCCGCATTGCTTAGCCCGCATTGGAAATCATGGTTGCCGTACGTCACGGCCCACGGAATGCCGCGCGCCGCCAACGGCTCAGTGAACTGGCCAATGGCCTTGCGCACCAGCGCTCGGGTATGGTTCAGCGCGGATTCGGCAATAGGTTCGTTACACCAGCGACGTTTACGGAATGAATCGGCGAACGCCGGATCGTAGCCGGCGATCTGGTTGCCGGAGAAAATCACCAGATCAGGCCGTGTGGCATCAAGGCTGGCCTCAATCAGGGTGATGGTGTCTTTGGAGACTTTCGGCCCATCCTGAATGTCGGCAATCTGCAGCACGCGGAACTTGCCGGAATAGTGGAATTGCAGTCGTCCGAGACGCGCAGAGATAGAGACCGGACGGCCGTCTTCGGCATCGGCCGGCTTGATACGAGGTTTCGACGACATCCCCTCTGGCGTACGCTGTGTTTCCGTCATGCCCTCCACTGTACACACAAACGAAAAGGCCCGCCGGAGCGGGCCTTTTCTACAAGTTCAACTACTGGAGCAGAATCTCTGCACAACATCATCGTTGTAACGGTAAGTCTTTCCAATGCCCGTCCAACGTAACAGTCCTCGTGACCATACACTATTTGTGGGCTCTGCTCTGTTCAGTTGTTCTTGTACCTCATAATCTATTCATCACTCCCGTTTCTCGCAACCTGCAGAGAGTCGTTGTGCGTTTTTTATCACAACTGTTCAATCGCACTTTCTGGCTATCGGAAAACGAGCTGAACCGTTCACATCGAACCCGTCCGATGTTCGATTTCGTTCGTTTCACCGCCGCTCACGGCGTGTCGCGAGCGACGCTAGCACACTCAAAACCAACCAACACCGAACTAACATGAACACCCGTTGAATTCTGGCGCGTTCAGTCGTTTTCCGGCCACGCCAAAGCTTACGATATAAGCTATGGCACAGATATTTGACGCACCCTCGAAGGCAATTCTGCGCAGCCAAATCGCAGAGCATATTGCCGAAAACGACAACAACGACCGCCGCGTCGATCAGGAAGGCGAGGCACCGCTGCCCAAGGACCGTTTCTTCGACCGCGAGCTCAGCTGGCTCAAGTTCAACCAGCGCGTGCTCGAATGTGCGGAGAACGAAGACATGCCCCTGCTCGAGCGCGCCAACTTCGCCGCGATCTTCGCCTCGAACCTTGACGAGTTCTTCATGGTCCGCGTCGCCGGCCTGAAGCGCCGTATCGACTCGGGCATCGCCGTGCCGTCTGCCGCCGGCCTGAGCCCGCGTCAGCAGCTGCGCGCGATCAGCGAGACCGCACACCGTCTGCAAGACGAGCACGCACATTACACGATCGACACCATTCTGCCGGAATTGGAGAAGGAGCGCATCGTCCTGCTGACGTGGGACAAGCTCACATCCTCCGAGCAGGAGCGCCTCTCGCGCTACTACCGCCAGCAGGTGTTCCCGGTCCTGACGCCGCTCGCCGTGGATCCGGCCCACCCGTTCCCCTACATTTCCGGCGGTTCCATCAACCTGGCCGTGATTGTGGAGAACCCGGCCTCCGGCAAGTCGCACTTCGCCCGCGTCAAGATCCCGGGCAACCTGCCGCGCCTGGTGCCGGTGGACGACATGACCGATGAGGAGTCCAAGGACGAGCGTTACGGCTTCATCGCCATGGAAAAGCTCATCGCCGCGCATCTGGAATCCCTGTTCCCGGGCATGATCATCAAGGAGGCCCGCTCCTTCCGCGTGACTCGTAACGAGGACATCGACGTGGAAGAGGATGACGCCGAGAACCTGCTCAACGCCATGGAGAAGGAGCTGCTGCGCCGCCGCTTCGGACCGCCGATCCGCCTGGAGATCACGGACACCACGAGCCCCTTCCTCTCCCAGCTGCTCGCCGACCAGCTCGGCGTGAGCCAGGACGAGGTATACCGTCTGCCCAGCCCGCTGGACCTGACCGTGCTCTTTGAGCTCGGCAGCGTGGACCGCCCGGACCTGAAGAACCGTCCGTTCGTGCCGACCACGAACCGTCAGATCGCCGAGGTCGAGTCCTCCCGCGCACAGGATATTTTCGCTGCCATCCGCGAGCGCGACATCCTGCTGCATCACCCCTATGACTCCTTCTCCACTTCCGTGCAGGCCTTCCTTGCGCAGGCCGCCGCGGACCCGAAGGTGCTGGCCATCAAGCAGACCCTGTACCGCACCAGCTCCAACTCGCCGATCATCGACGCCCTGATCGACGCCGCTCATGCCGGCAAGCAGGTGCTGGCTTTGGTGGAAATCAAGGCTCGTTTCGACGAGGACGCCAACATCGCGTGGGCCCGCAAGCTCGAACGCGCCGGCGTGCACGTGGTGTACGGCATCGTGGGCTTGAAGACCCACTGCAAGCTCATCGAGGTCGTGCGTCAGGAAGCGGACGGTCTGCGCCGCTACTGCCACGTAGGCACCGGCAACTACAACCCGAAGACCGCGCGACTGTACACCGATCTGGGTCTGCTGACCTGCGACCCGGTGGTCGGCCAGGATCTGACTCGTCTGTTCAACCAGCTCTCTGGTTACGCGCCGAAGTCCAGCTTCCACCGTCTGCTGGTGGCCCCGCGTACCGTGCGCACCGGCCTGATTCAGCGCATCCGCCGCGAGGAGGACGCCGCCCGCGCCGGCAAGGAGGCCTGGATCAAGATCAAGGTCAACTCCATCGTGGACGAGAAGACCATCGACGCCCTGTACCGTGCCTCTCAGACCGGCGTGAAGATCGACATCGTCGAACGCGGCATCTGCGCTCTGAAGCCCGGCGTTCCCGGCCTGTCCGAGAACATCCGCGTACGTTCGATTCTCGGCCGCTTCCTGGAGCACTCCCGCATCTACGCCTTCTGCAATGCGGACGGCCCGCAGATCGGCGAGGGCCCGGCTTCCGGCCCGGAGGTCTACATCGGTTCGGCTGACCTCATGCACCGTAACCTTGATCGCCGCGTCGAGGCTCTGGTGCGCGTCACCGCCCCGGAGCAGATTGACGAGCTCATCAAGTACGTGGACCTGCAGATGGCCGACTCCACCATGAGCTGGCACATGCAGCCCGACGGCACGTATGTGCTGCACACCAAGGACGACGAGGGCCGCCCGCTGGTCGATAGTCAGGAATACCTGATTCGCAAGCACCAGCGTCGCCCCAATTCACACAACTGATTTCACTCGATGCTCCCTGTCAGCGCAAGCTAACTGAGGGTGGTTACGATGCCCGGCTCCTCTTTCGAGAGGATGCCGGGCATCGTTGTTCAGCGCGCAAAAACTACGTAGCAGCGGTCCAACGTGACCTACAATACAAGAGATGGGTACGAACAGTATGAGACGAATCGTGGAAGCCGCCGGCGGTATTCTGTACCGGTGGAAGGATGATGCCGAGCCGACGCGGGCATCATCTCCATCAGTGAAATCCAATATTGCCACCGATGGCACCATCATCGCGAACACCACGGATTCTGACGGCGAGACCACGGCAGCACCCGGCGCATCGGACGCGGCTTCCACCCCGGACCCGGCGCAGGCCGACAGCCCAGCCACAGCGGACAACGTACTCAACCGCATCGAACTGTGCATCGTGCATCGCCCGAAATACGACGACTGGAGCTGGCCGAAAGGCAAGGTCGACCCGAACGAATCGCACCGGCATGCCGCCGTACGCGAGATCGGCGAGGAATCGGGCCTGTCCGTGGAACTTGGCCCCTATCTGGGCGACATCGAGTACCCGCTGTCCGAAGAAGGCAGCAAACAGCGCCATACCAAGGATCGGTCGGCGGATACCAAGCATATCCAGTTCTGGATGGCCACGCCGATCAGCGCCATCGACAACCTGCGGCGTACCCATGCGTTTGGCCCGGTGCATCGGGCGGACATCGGCGAAATCGACGAAGTTTTGTGGCTGACGCCGGCCGAGGCCCGCAAGAAGCTCAGCCATTCCACCGATAAGGACATCCTCGCGCTATTCGTTGATCGGGTGCAGGAGGGCGCGCTTGACGCCGTGCCGGTGATTATCGTGCGCCACGGCAAAGCGGAAGCGCGCAAGCTGTGGAAGGGTTCGGACGCGAACCGTCCGATCACGCCGCGCGGCGCGGCTGCGGCATACGCGCTGAACCGCGAGCTGGCGTGTTTCAATCCGACCCGACTGGCCACGTCGCCTTGGGTGCGCTGCCAGGAGACGTTGGAGATGTTCGCGTGGCAGACCGGACGAGACATGGTTCATCTCGATCCGCTCACCGAAGATGCATACGCCGCTGCGCCGGACACCGCATGGGAGTGTCTACTCAGCGAAATCGAGTTCGCACTTGAGCGCCGTCAGCCCATAGCGATATGCATGCACCGGCCGGTGATTGGTGGTATGTTCGGACACCTGCGCAGCATGTGCGTTGCGCCGTCTCTGAGCAAACGCCTGATCGCCAAGACACCGTTCATGCCGACCGGCACGGCGGTGGCGCTGTTCGTCACTCCGACGCCTCATGGTCCCAAAATCATCGATATTCAGAAGGTTCAACCGCTTGTCTACTAGACCCGCATTTCCTGATTCATCCAACTCCTCGGCCGCTGCCGCTGCAGCTCATGCCGCGCACAATGGTGCCGCCGGCAGTCTGGGCCCGGGCTTCGGCTCGTTGCGTGCGGCCGGAGCGGCATTCGGACCTGCTCGCATGGGTTCTTCACGCCCCTCGCGCCCGGCTCAGCTCGACCCGGCTGTGGCCGATGGATTGGCCGGTGGCATGGACCCGCAGGCGTTGAGCGAGATGAGTCATCTGTCTGCTGCCGCATTGCTGGATCGTGTGCGCCATAGCGAAGACCCGGCGGTTGTTGAGCGGGTGCTCACGTTGGTGGAGACGGTCGGCGTGGATGAAATCGCCGAACTATGGAGCGATACCGAGCCGGATTCGCTGCCTGGTGTGCTGTGGCGACTGTATATGTTGCGTACGTGGATGCGATCGAATCGCGACTCGATCGCGCATCTGTGGCGCTTGGGTGAGCCGGTGGCCACTACCGCCTCCGCCATCGCCGGCGTGGATCAGGCTCCCAGTGAAGATGACATCGTGCGATTGGCCGATTCGATTCTCTCCGGTGCTTTTGTGGGCGATTTTGCCGTGGCGCTTGAGCGTGCGGCGGCGTTTACCGATGTGGTGGCGTTGGGCTTGCGCGTGGAGGCGCGGCGCATGGTGACCCGGGCCGAGGCCAACGGCGCCTTCTCCTCGGATGCCGATGAGAAGGCCGTGCGCACCAAAGCCGCCCGCCTTATGCACACCGCCGGCAGCCTCATGGCCACCGCCAAGGATTTCCAGCACGGTGCCAACCTCTGGCGTCGCGGACGGTTGGAGTAGTCCTGCTCCAGGCTCCCTCTGATGAGGGAGCTGTCACGGGCGATGCCCGTGACTGAGGGAGAGACCCACCAACCGCACCCCAACAATCAGCTACCGGCCAACGCCACCCCTTCCCCGGCGCGGCGAGCCCCATCGCAAGCTATACTAAGTATCCGCGTCGGACCGTGCTTAAGCCCCGGGCTCCATTTTTTGCCGCCGCGAGCGGCCCTTGCGCCGACAGGCGCTTTCGCGGTTCGGCGCTTCTTTTCTTTTACCAGATTCACGCCCCGAGCGTTGCGATGGGCACGACCAGTATGCCGTCATTGCGGCGATAGGCCTTCCCACCTCGGCCGGTAAGGAACATCATGAATTCGGGGTCTCGGACCTGAGCCATGGGATTGCCGCAGATTATGTTGCGGAAGGATTTGAGCTTATCCGCATTGTCATCGTTCACCTTAAGGTCACTGAGTTTTATTTCGATGGCACCCCACCTGCCGTCAGACAACTCGATAATGACATCAACTTCAAGCCCCTTGTCATCGCGGTAATACGCAATGCGATTCCCGGCACCCGGCATAGCCGACAGATATACATTCAAATCACGAATGCACAGCGTTTCAAACAGATCGCCGAGCGTCTGTGTATCGCGCATCAGAGTATTCGGCGCGGCACCTAAAACCGCAGCAGGCAACGAAGGATCCACGAAATATCGCTTGGGCTTGGTTCGCACACGACTCTTTGCGCGGAGTGGCGGTTCCCAACCCTCCAAATCCGTCAGAAGGTACAAGTCCTTGAACATTTCCAAATAGCTCTTCACCGTCTGCGTATCCGGCTCACGCCGCTCATCGCCATATGCCATATCCGCAGCCAGCGTCGCATATTTTGGTGCCTGCGAGATGTTCACGGCAAGAGCTCGCATCAAAGCTCGTGCAGTTTCAGGATTCTTCTTCATCTTCGGCACGCTGATATCCAGCACACTTGCGATATATTCGCCCGGGATTTCCAAGGCGAATTCATCGTCTAGCTCAAGATTCGCGGGCCATCCGCCACGGCAACACCATCTGGCGATGTCTTCGATACTCGTATTGCATTCGGCAGGCTCGAATTTCCCCTCGAACAAATCGGATAGGCTGACCGCGCCCGTGGATTCTCCGGATTCAGCCAAGCTCATGGGCCACATGCGCAGACGAGCAATGCGACCAGTGCCGCTGTGATGAATGGCGTCACGATCCTTTGGAATAGCCGAACCTGTAAGAATCAGCTGCCCCTTGCGGTTCGCATTGTCATCTATATGGCGACGAGCGGCATCCCAAATTTGCGGTACATCTTGCCATTCGTCCACCAGATGGGGCTCCTCCCCCATCAGCACCAATGCAGGATCGGTTTGGGCGGCCGCGAAAACTGCCACATCATCCAGACGATCAACGCTTCGAGACCGGGAGAGCGCGGTCCATGTCTTGCCGCACCATTTCGGCCCAACGATTTCCACTGCACCGAACGCCTTGAGCAGTTTACTTAATCTGCTATCTACCACGCGTGAACGATAATCAGGCCTGGTCAAGGTACCATCGCGACCACTCAAATCGTTCATATTGCAGCCTTTCCCAGTTCTATCGTTCTAACAATATAGATTTTACACCAGTTTCATTCCCGATTTTACACCTATCTCATTCCCGGTTTTACACCAGTTTCATTCCCTGTTTTACACCGTGTTGTTTTTTACGCTTTACCCTCTCAGAGGTATCAGAGGCAGATCTCGGCACGGACAGGGCATTGTCCTGCTGCAACTGGCCTATCGCAGCAAAAAGTCGAATCACCCACAAATCCAATCCGATAAGCAAGCCGCGCCATTACCAATTCGGCAGGTCGGCAAACTTGGACTAGGCTGGGAATCATGGAACTCCATGTTTTGAATCATCCGCTGGTCGAGCACAAGCTCACCGTGCTGCGCGACAAGAACACCCCCTCCTCCACCTTCCGCGAGCTCGTCTCCGAACTCGTGATGCTTGAGGCCTACGAGGCCACCCGCAACCTGTCCGTGGTGGCCGCGCCGATCGAGACGCCGGTCGCCCCGATGACCGGCAAGAAGCTCGCCTCCCCGCGCCCGATCATCGTGCCGGTGCTGCGCGCTGGCTTGGGCATGCTCGACGGCATGACCCGCCTGATTCCGACTGCTGAAGTCGGCTTCCTGGGCATGAAGCGCGACGAGGAGCACCCCACCCAGCAGGTGACGTACGCGAACCGTCTGCCCGAGGACCTGTCCGGCCGCCAGTGCTTCCTCATCGACCCGATGCTCGCCACCGGCGGAACGCTGGTCGCCGCCACGCACTACCTGGCCGAGCGCGGCGCCAAGGACGTGACCGCGATCAACATCATCGCGGCCCCCGAAGGCATCAAGTACGTCGAGGAGCACATCGACCCGTCCATCGACTTCAAGGTCGTGGTGTGCGCGGTCGACGAACGTCTTAACGACAAGTGCTACATCGTGCCGGGACTCGGCGACGCCGGTGACCGTCTCTATGGCGTAATTGACTGATTTCCCTGGCTCCCCTCCCCGAGGGGAGCCAACATAACGGAACATCTATGCAAATCGACATTATTGCGCCGGGGCGCGTGAAGGAGCGTTACCTTCGCGACGCCATTGACGAGTATTCCAAGCGACTTTCGCGCTACTGCAAGCTCAACATCATTGAAGTGGCAGATGAGAAAACGCCTGACCATGCCTCCGAAGGCGTTGACCGACAGATCAAGGCCAGAGAAGGCGAACGCATCGCCAAGCATCTGAAGGACGGCGCGTTTGTTATTGCCCTTGCCATCAATGGCAAGCAGCTGTCCAGTGAAGAATTGGCCGCCAAAATCAACGACCTTGGATTGCGTGGCACCAGCCATATTCAGCTGGTCATCGGCGGTTCAATCGGCCTTGACGACGCGATTCTGCGTCGTGCTGATTTTCTGCTGAGTTTCTCGAAGATGACGTTCCCGCATCAGCTTATGCGCGTGATTCTGCTGGAGCAGATCTATCGCGCTTATAAAATCAACGCTGGCGAGCCGTATCACAAGTAAAACGCCATACCTCATGGGGCGGGAAATCCCCCATGGGGCGGTAATTGCCCCATGAGGCGGCAAAATCCTCATGGGGCGGTATGCCAAAATGGCTTAATTCCGCGGTTTCACATATTCTTCAAACCGCCCCATGGGCAAGTTACCGCCCGATGAGCCTGTAACCACCCCATGGGCGCATCAATAACGCCCTCAACCTCACACTGCGTCGGGGACGAACGCTTCGAAGATGTGGCGGTCGAAGTAGGGGGCGCACTGGGCGAGTTCATCGCTGCTGCGCACGGTCCATGAAACCGGCATCGCACCCATCGAACGAGCGAGCTTGACTTGCGGCGAAGCGCCACCGGTCCAGTCATAAGCCACGAAATCAGGACGAGACAGCCAGTCGAACGCCAGTAAGCCGGCGGCCCATTCAGCCGCACCATTCTTGCTCAGCTTCGCCGGCCAGCTCAGCTGACCGCGGCACACCTCAGGGTGATGCTCCTTGTACCAATTCACCGCGCCCGGATGGAAGGATTCGATCACGTACGGGCCGTCATACGCCTCAAGCAAGGCGTGGCCCTTTTCCATGAGCTCTTCGCTACGCTCATCCCAAGCCCTGTTGTTGCTGAACTTGTATTCCACAATCAGCGGAGCCCGGCCGGCCACCACGTCCAGCACATCGGAGAACAGCGGCACATGCTGGTAGTACCCCTTCGGCGCGGCGGACGGCGTGACCACCAGCGGCGGGTTCGCGTCGGCACCCGGCAACGGTTCGGCCTTCAAATCGCCTGACTCGCCGTTCGGGAAGAGCGGAATACGGGCGAGTTCGTCGTAAGTCAGGTCTTCGATGCGGCGCGGATCGCCGGCCACGCGCAACAAATCGGCGTCATGGACCACGACCACTTGGCCGTCGAGCGTAAGCTGCACGTCGAGTTCGATGCCATAGCCAGCCTCGCAGGCGGCGGCGAACGCGGCCAGCGAGTTTTCGGGAGCAATCGGACCGGTCATATCCGCACTGCCGTAGCCGGCCTTGACAGCCATGCGACGGGCAAGCGACACATAATCATCGTTTTCGGCGATGGATCGCTCAGTGGTATCGGCTTGGGCGCTAACCGGATTATCCCCACCATAATCAGCGATATCGGTATAGCCGACCAAACCAGAACCCGCATCATGCAAGCCACGATGGGCATACCATACCTCCGGAATGGAGGGCACGAAATTACGACGCTTGTCATTGAACGTGCGCGGGGCCACGGCCCACACGGCAGCACCGGCGGCGGCCACGCCTGCCAGCGCCACGTTTCTCCAGAGCTTCGACGACATTGGAATCCTTCCTGTTGGGCTGCCTCTAGCCTAACGCTTCTGCCAGCCATTGTGGAGTGGTTGGATCATCCGGTTTCAGCGCGCGGTCCAGGTGGTTGGCGCGCAGTGGCTCCCAGCTGAAATCTGCCAGCAGATCGGCGGGTTTGCAAGGAATTGGAGTGGGTTGCAGACGCAGCAGCCAGGCGCAGTATCCGATGATTTGCTCGGGGGTTACGTTGCGGGCGCGCAAGGCTCCCATATCCAGCGAACGTTCGCGCTTGGCTAAACGCCGGCCGGCCGCATTGTCGATAAGCGGCAGGTGCGCATACTCGGGGTGCTCGGCGAGAGGCTTTTCCGTGTTGCCGCATTCCGGCTCAAAGCCGCCAGCCAACAGACACTGGCGAATCCACATTTGCAGCGCGGTGGAGCGCAGCAGATCACGGCCGCGCACGATATCATCAACACCCATATCGAGGTCATCCACGACCACGACCAGTTGATAGCCGAACAGTCCATCGGCTCGGCGAATCACGGAATCGCCTACCTCGCGGGCCAAATCGTAGTGCTGTGGACTATAGACACGGTCGTTAAAGCATGCGACACCATCAACGATTCCGGCATCGCCCTGCTGTTCCGGCGGCACGGCTCCCGACAGCGCAGCGGAATCGTCAGGCACTGTACGTTGCTTTTCTCCCGCTGCCGATTCCGGCATGGCGATACGGATGGAATGCTGGTCGCCGCGAACCAAACGGGCACGGACCTCGTCGGGATGGTCGTGCAGCAGGCGGCGGCACGTGCCGGGGTACACCATGAAGCCGTCGCCCTCGTTGGGGGCCGAGGCGGCGCGAATGTCGGCACGCGAGCAGAAACAGGGGTACAGCACACCTTGCGAGCGCAGGCATTCGAGAGCGTATTCGTATCGTTCAGTGCGCTGGGATTGGAACATCGGTTCGCCATCCCAGTCGAGGCCGAGCCAATGCAGGTCATCCATCATGAGCTGGTCCGCACCGGCGACCACACGCGGCTTGTCCACGTCCTCGATACGCATCAGCATGCGGTCGCCACGCGAGCGGGCCGAAAGCCATGCACCCAACATGGCGTACACGTTGCCGATATGCATGCGCCCCGACGGCGTCGGCGCGAATCGTCCAGTCACTGGCCCTCCTCGTATGAAGTTCAGCACCATGGTAGCGAAAAGGCTCTCCTCCTCAGAGGAGAGCCAATATAGTGAAGCTCGCCAGCCCGAACTCCCCTCAGTCAGCTTCGCTGACAGCTTTGCTCAGAGAGGGGAGCCAGTGATTGTCACTTGTCTTCGGTGACGTTGTCCACGCTCACATCCGGGTCGTCGGAGACGATCTGGTCGCTCGCCCAAGCGGAGAGCTCCAGATGTTCGCCGCCGGTCTGGTCGACGAGCACGGTGTCACCGTCGTGGACCTTGCCGGCCAGCAGCATACGGGCCAGCTGGTCGCCCACTTCGGTCTGTACCAGGCGGCGCAGCGGACGAGCGCCATAAGCCGGGTCGTAACCGGTGTTGGCCAGCCATTCGCGAGCCGAGTCGGTGACGTCCAGCGTGATGCGGCGATCGGTCAGACGCTGGGACACGCCAGCCACCTGGATATCCACGATGCCGCCAAGCTCCTCGCGCGTAAGCGGGTGGAACATGACGATGTCGTCCAGACGGTTCAGGAACTCCGGCTTGAAGTTCATGTGGACGGCGTCCATCACGGCCTTCTTCTTGGCGTCGGCGTCCATGTCCTCATTCACGAGGAACTGCGAGCCGAGGTTGGAGGTCATAATCAGGATCGTGTTCTTGAAGTCCACGGTCCTGCCCTGGCCATCGGTCAGGCGACCATCGTCAAGCACCTGCAGCAGCACGTCGAAGATCTCCGGATTGGCCTTCTCAACCTCATCGAACAGCACCACGGAATACGGGCGACGGCGTACGGCCTCGGTCAGCTGGCCGCCCTGCTCGTAGCCCACGTAGCCCGGCGCCGCGCCAATCAGGCGCGAGACCGAAGCCTTCTCCATGTATTCGGACATGTCGATGCGGACCATGGCCTTCTCGTCGTCGAACAGGAAGTCGGCGAGCGCCTTGGCCAGTTCGGTCTTACCCACACCGGTGGGGCCGAGGAACAGGAACGATCCGGTCGGACGGTTCGGGTCGGAGATGCCGGCACGCGAACGGCGCACCGCGTCGGACACGGCGGCGATGGCTTCCTTCTGGCCGATCACACGCTTGCCGAGGTAGTCCTCCATGTGCAGCAGCTTCTCGTTTTCGCCCTGCATCAGGCGGCCGACGGGAATGCCGGTCCAGTCGGAGACGATCTCAGCCACCGAGTCGGCATCCACGCGGTCCGGGACCATCGGCTCATCGGCCGGGTTGGCCGCGCCGGCATCGGCAGATTCAGCATCCGCGCTCTCCGCGGCGGCAAGCTCCTTCTGAATGGACGGAATCTCGCCGTACAGAATCTTCGAGGCCTCCGCGAGGTTGCCTTCACGGGTGTACTTATCCGCCTGCACGCGCAGGTCGTCGAGCTTGGCACGCAGGTCGCCGACCTTGTTGTGGCCGGCCTGTTCCGCATCCCAACGCGCCTTGAGACCGCTGAGCTTCTCACGGGTGTCCGCGAGTTCGGCTTGCAGCTTGCCCAGACGCTCCTTGGACGCGGGGTCCTCGGCCTTCTTGAGCTGCATTTCCTCCATCTCAAGACGGGTCACCTTGCGCTGCAGCTCATCGATCTCCTCAGGCGAGGAGTCGAGCTCCATACGCAGGTGCGCGGCCGCCTCATCGACCAGGTCGATGGCCTTGTCCGGCAGCTGACGACCCGAAATGTAACGGTTCGAGAGGGTCGCGGCGGCGACCAGCGCGTCGTCGCCGATCGTTACCTTATGGTGCGCCTCGTAACGCTGCTTCAGACCACGCAGAATGGCGATGGTGTCTTCCACGCTCGGCTCACCCACGAACACCTGCTGGAAACGACGCTCCAGCGCCGGATCCTTCTCGATGTTCTCGCGGTACTCGTCCAGCGTGGTCGCGCCGATCAGGCGCAGCTCGCCACGGGCCAGCATGGGCTTCAACATATTGCCGGCATCCATCGAGCCTTCGGCCGCACCCGCGCCGACGATGGTGTGGATCTCATCGATGAAGGTGATGATCTGACCATCCGCATTCTTGATTTCGTTCAGGACGCTCTTCAGGCGCTCCTCGAACTCGCCACGGTACTTCGAACCGGCCACCATGGAGCCCAAGTCAAGGGAAATGAGCTTCTTGCCTTGCAGGGTGGTGGGCACGTCGCCCGCCACGATACGCTGGGCCAAACCCTCCACGACGGCGGTCTTGCCGACGCCGGGCTCGCCAATCAGCACCGGGTTGTTCTTGGTACGACGGGAGAGGATCTGAATCACGCGGCGGATTTCCTGGTCACGTCCGATGACCGGGTCCAGCTTGCCTTCCTTGGCGGCGGCCGTCAGGTCGGTGGAGTACTTCTCTAGGGCCTTGTACGAGCCTTCCGCGTCCGGGCTGGTGACCTTCGCGCCACCACGCACGCCGGGTACGGCCTTGCGCAGGGAGGCTGCGGTGACGCCGTTCTTCTCCAAGATTTCGGCCGACTGGTTCGGCTTGCTGGCCGCGATGCCGATAAGCAGATGTTCGGTGGAGACGTATTCGTCGCCCATCTGCTGCATTTCCTTCTCAGCCTGGGCGATGGCGGCGGTCAGCTGGCGGCTGGCCTGTGGCTGCGAGGTGCTGGATCCGGATGCGCTCGGCAGCGCGACCAAAGCGTTGCGCACCGCCGCGCCGATGGCCTGCGGGTCCCCGCCCGCGGCCTCGATCAGAGAGCGCGCCACGCCGTTTTCCTGGCGCAGCAGCGCATCCATGACGTGCAGGGTCTCGACCTGCGCGTTTCCTGCGGCGGACGCACTCTGAATCGCGTCGCCGACGGCTTCTTGGGCCATAGTGGTGAACTTCTGTTCCATATCGTATTCCTCCATATCATGCGGTCTGCGCAGTGCGGCTCGCGGGCTTCGAAAGCCCTGCGAGCGTTGCGACAGACCGCAGCTTGTCGTTGTCTGATATGGTCAACCGACCTGGAACCCATTCTATTCCCAAAACTTGAGTGCATATGACTCAAGTTTTGGATTTTGGTGGGGAGGGTGACTAGTAGCCCCCTCTGATGAGGAAGCTTGGGCAGCCGCTACTTCAGTGCGCCGACGGCGGATTCGGCGGCGGCGAGGACTTCGCCGGAGAGAATCGCCTCGGCCACGCTCTCAATCTGCGGGGTGGTCCAGGTATCGCGTACGTCGGGGCCGATTTCGTTGGCGTACTGGCGCACCACGCGGTATACGGCGGCGCCCGCCGCACCCGGACGGTACGGCTTGCGGAAGTCGAAGGAGCGGCAGGAGCACAGCAGTTCCACGGCCAGCACGCGCGCAAAGGCCGGAATCGACCGGCGCAGCTTGCGGGCGGCGGCCCAACCCATCGACACGTGATCTTCCTGCATGGCGGAGCTTGGAATCGAATCGACCGAGGCAGGCACGGCGTTACGCTTCATTTCGGAGACGATGCCGGCAGCGGTGTATTGGGCGATCATGAAACCGGAGTCCACGCCCGGGTCACCAGCCAGGAACGCCGGCAGGCCGCGGTTGCGCGCCACGTCAAGGAAGCGGTCGGTACGACGCTCGGAGATAGAGGCTACGTCGGCGGTCGGAATCGCCAGGAAATCGAGCACATAGGCCAGCGGCGCGCCATGGAAGTTGCCGTTGGACTCCACACGGCCGTCCAGCGTGACGCACGGGTTATCGATGGCGGAGGCGAGTTCCACGCCCGCCACGGAGGCCGCGTATTCCACGGTGTCGCGGGCGGCGCCGTGCACCTGCGGGGTGCAGCGCAGCGAGTAGGCGTCCTGCACACGCACGGTGGAGCCCGGGCGGCCGGCCTCAATCAGACCAGAGTCCTTGAGCATGCGGGCGATGTTCGCAGCGGAATCGCCTTGGCCGCGATGCGGGCGCAGCGCCTGCAAGTCGGCGGCGAATACGCGGTCGTTGCCGAGCATGCCTTCCACGCTCATCGCGGCGGCGACATCCGCGGTCTTGAGCAGCAGGCGCAGATCGGTGATGGCCATACACAACATGCCGAGCATGCCGTCGGTGCCGTTGACCAGCGCCAGTCCTTCCTTCTCTTTCAAATCGACGGGCGTGATGCCGGCCGCACGCAGCGCTTCGCCGCCGCCGATCTTGAGGCCGTCAGCGTTGCGGGCCTCGCCTTCACCCATCGCCACCAAAGCACAGGCTGCGAGCGGCGCCAAATCACCGGAGCATCCGAGTGAACCGTATTCGTAGACCACCGGGGTGATGCCGGCGTTCAGCATATCGGCGTAGACCTGCGCGGTTTCCGGGCGCACACCGGTGCGTCCGGTGCACAGGGTGCTCAGGCGCAGCACCAGCAGGCCGCGCACCACCTCACGCTCCACTTCCGGTCCGGCACCGGCGGCATGCGAGCGAATCAGACTTTTCTGCAGCTGCGCACGCTGTTCCTTGGGGATGGAGGTGGAGGCGAGCGCGCCGAATCCGGTGGAGATACCGTAATGCGGCACGGTGTCGTCGGCCAAATGATCGATAACCGCGCGACTCAGCGCCATCTCATGCTTCGATTCGTCCGAAATCGCCACTTTGGCACCGCCGCGCGCTACGGCGATAACGTCCTCGATGCTCAGCGCTCCAACACCTACGGTGACCGTCTGCTCTGCCATGCTCATACCTTTCTATATATGTGCCGCATTCCGCATATACGACATATGCGGCACATGCTTCGCCGGGGATCCGCGACTGCCCGCATTCGCTCACCGCACCTGCCCATCAACAGCAGGCGACGCAAACGCGACCAATCGCTCCCCAAGTAATCAAACCTTGGCCATTTCACCTCAGTCGGATGCCCGCCATAAGCCACTTCGTCCATCTTGTGTCTGAAATCTCAGACATGTAAGGTGATGGAAATATGAGCCATGCCTCGCAGCAATACGCCTTCACCGAGCCACGTACCGTCAAGCGGGCGCAGGTGAAGCCATCAGAACGGGAACATCAGACATCATCATCCGCGCCACGTGTCTCGCTGGCTCCGGCGGCCGACCGTACGCTCGACATCCTCGAGTTCATCGCGAGCAATGGTCAGACGCAAGCCGCCACGCTCGCTCGCGAACTCGGCATTCCGCGCTCCACGGTGTACCAATTGTTGGAGATTTTGGAGCGTCACGGACTGGTCACCCGCCTTGCCGAGCAGCGCGCGTACGGCATCGGACTCAAGACTTTCGAGCTGGGATCGGCCTATTCTCGCCAACATCGTGTATCGCAGGTCGCGCATCCGGCGTTGGCGCGTCTTGTTGACGAGACCGGCGAAAACGGACATCTGGCCGTGCTGCACGGCAACGAAATCATTTATGTGATTGAGGAGCGCGCCGCGCATCGCCCGCCGCTAGTGTCAGGCGTGGGCGTGCGCCTACCCAGTCACCTGACCGCCACCGGGCGGGCCATTCTGTCCGCACTCCCCCGCAATCAGGTCCGCGCGCTATATCCCAATCGTCAGGCGTTCACCGACCGCACCGGCATCGGCCCCAAATCGCCCAAGGAGCTGGAGGCAACGCTCGCCGAAACCCAACGCACCGGTTTTGCCGAGGAACACGGAGACGTGACGCCCGGCTTTGATTCATACGCCGTCGCTGTGCGCGACTACAACGACTTTCCCATCGCCGGGCTGGCTCTCACTTTCGTGAGCGGATCGCTGCGCCCCGAACAGGAGCGGTCGCTTAAGACCAAGCTGCGGCTTGCCGGCACGGAACTGTCCCGGCGTCTCGGCGCGGTCGGCAGTTTGACATGAGGATTCGCGAGATCATCGTGCTGGGCTCCTTCGCCCCGATCACGATTTTCTCAACTAAGTTCACCGATTCGCTGACCGGCAACGCCAAACTCGCCGGCTTCTCGCTGACAGTGACGGCCATCATCAGCCTGGTGGTGATGACCGCCCTGCACGCACTTCTGCCGGGAGCGTAAGGCGCGTTCTTGGTTCCCTCAGTCAGCTTCTCCGCCTGGACGGTTCCCCTCAGAGAGGGGAGCCAGAACGAGTCACGCCCGAACGATTACGTTGCGCAGATCACCGATGCCTTCGACGTGCACGATGGTCTCGTCGCCTGGGTCGAGGTGGCCGGAGGCGTTCGGGGTGCCGGTCATGATGACGTCGCCAGGCAGCAGCGTGGAGAACGACGAAATGGCGGCAATCTGCTCGGGGATGCCGTGAATCAGGTTCGCGGTGGTGCCAGACGCCATCGGCACATCCTCGCCGTTCAGCGTGAAGGAAATCTTGGCGTCCTTCCAGTCGAGGTCGTCACGCATCACGATCCACGGGCCAAGCGGACAGGAGGTATCGAAGCCCTTGGCGCGCGTCCACGTGGGGTCGATGCCCTGCAGATCGCGCAACGTCACGTCGTTGACGCAGGTGAAGCCGAGCACGTAATCCATCGCGTTTTCAACGGACACGTTCTTGGCGATGCGTCCCATCACCACGGCCACTTCCGGCTCGAAGTTCATGTCCTTGGAGCAGGCCGGGTACACGATCGGATCGTCGGGGCCGATTACCGAGGTGGACGGCTTGGTGAAGATCACCATGTCCTCCGGCGCGTGGGCGATTTCGGAATGGCCGGCCTCGTGCATGAACTGGGCGTGGGCCTCGTAGTTCTTGGCCAGACCGTAAACCTTGGAGGGGATCACCGGGGAAAGCAGGCGGATGCCGTCGCCGTCGACCGGGTAACGAGTGCCGGTGGGCTTGACCTGGTCGCCGGCCAGCGGATGGCCGTCCAGTTCGATGAGGTAGTCCTTGCCGTCCGTTTCGTCCTTCTGCACGAAGGCGTAGCGCGGCGAATCATTCAAAGAAAAACGTGCGAGTCTCATGCCTGTAAGCCTACTCCTTGGCGGTTCCTTCCGCAGAAGCATCCGTCCAAGGAGCAAGCAGACCGGCCTTCAATCGACCAAAACGCACGTTCGCTGGGATTGCTACTTTTCGGTCCAGGTTTTGTCATACAGCGACTGGCCGCTTTGCGTGTGCATGATGACGCGCAATGATGCCTTGCCGCTGGAGGTCTTGCACATCGAGCCCAGCAGATTCGCGGTGGATTGATAGGTGCTGTCCATAGCATCCAGTGAGGAAGCGGCGGTATCGCCTAGCGAGGCATAGCTGTCGTCGAGCACGTACTCGTACACCAAGGTGTCACCGTCGACACGGTAGTTGAAGGTGATGCCGGTGTCTGCAAACGTATCCGCTTCGGATTCAATGGAGTCCTTGAATTCCAAAGAGTCGACGAAATCCTGAATCGAATCGTACAGCCCATAATCGCCGTCGGTTAGATCGTCATGGGTTTCGCCCAACGTGTCGTCCAGCGCATCGTCAAGATTATCTTGAGCTTTGCTCTTATCGCTGCTATCACCGTTGCCCGAAGAGGACTGACTATAGAAGGAATCGGTTTTCGCCTCATCTATAGCCTTGCTGGCATACGAGGCACCGCCGACGATCAGCGCGATGACCAGTATTACCTGTATCACCATGCCCGCCGCACTGATGATGATGCCGGCGATGGCCAAGCCCTTGCCCTTGCCGCCCTGTTTCTTAATCTGGTTGAGGCCCACGATGCTCAGGATCAGACCGAGGAGTGAGACAAGGAACGAGCAGATAAAACCGGCAATAGCCAGGCCGTTGTACTTCTGGTTCGCTTCAGGCGGCACACTGCCGTAAGAACCAGACCATCCCGGCTGGCCGTTCGGTTGGCCGCCTTGCATATACGGGTTATAGGGCGTTTGCGGAGGCACGGCCCCGCCGCCCGGATATACCGGAGCACTGACGCTGCCGTAGACCGGAGGAACCGATCCGCCTGCCGGAGCCGCCCCCGGATAGGGCGAATTGGGTGCGGGCGCAGGCGCGGGCGCTGCCGGTGCGGGCGCAGCGGCAGGAGTCACTGGTGGCAAAGCCTGCGTAGGCGGTACCGGCTGATTGACCGGCGCAAAAGGCTGGGTGGGCTGCTCGGCAGGTGTAAACGCCTGCGTAGGCTGTTCAACAGGAGTGAACGCTTGAGTGGGCTGCTCGCCCGCTGCGATTGCTTGGGTTGGAGCATTGTTGGCGGCGGTTCCCGTTTCCGCCGTCATCGCATTTAACGGCTCAGTCGGATTGGCGTCAGCTTGCTGCCACGGCACCTGGCCGTTCGGATTGACATTCGGATCAGTCATGACATGCACTCCTTCAACTGCATCGCACCCCACTTGCGAGATGCGCCCCTCGTCTTACGCGCCACATTGTGCGTTACAGACAACTGTACTCCTCGTGGCGAGCCTTAAGTACCCCAGGAAATTTGGCTTCCCAAAAAACACAGAAGCCTGAAACCGGCTATTGCCTCAGCAATATTCAGTCGGTTTCAAGCTAAATCGTTAATCCTCTGGTGAAACGACGGTCTACTTCTTCAGCAGCGGCGCGACTTGTTCCTCGTAGGCGGTCAGGGCGGTGTCGATCACGTTGTGCATGTCGTAGTACTTGTACGTGCCCAGACGACCGCCGAACACGGTGTTCGGCTCGGCCTTGGCCTTGGCCTCGTACTGGGCGTACAGGGCCTTGTCCGCGTCGGTGTTGACCGGGTAGTACGGTTCGTCGCCGCGCTCGGCGAAGCGGCTGTACTCCTCCCACACCACGGTCTTGTTCGGGTTCTGGGAGTCATGACGTTCCGGGTTGAAGTTCTTGAACTCGATGGCGCGGGTGTAGGGTACGTCCGCGTCGGAGAAGTTCATCACCGGGCAGCCGAAGTGGTCGCCTTCGTCGTAGCGTACTTCCTTGAAGTCCACCGTGCGCCACTTGAGGTCGCCCAGCTCATAGTCGAAGTAACGGTCCACCGGGCCCGTGTACACCACCGGCACGCCGGCGGCCTTGAGCGCGGTCTTGTTGTACGGCTGGGACTCGTCGAAGAAGTCGACTCCAAGCTCCACAGTGATGCGCGGGTCGTCGATCATGCGCTCCATCCACTTGGTGTAGCCGTCCGTGGGCAGGCCCTCCCACGTGTCCTTGAAGTAACGGTTGTCGTAGTTGAAGCGCACGGGCAGGCGCTTGATGATGGCGGCCGGCAGCTCGGACGGGTCGGTCTGCCACTGCTTGCCGGTGTAGTTCTTGATGAACGCCTCGTACAGCGGGCGGCCGATGAGCTGGATGCCTTTGTCGTTCAGGTTGGCCGGATCGGTGCCGGCCAGCTCGCCCGCCTGCTGTTCAATCAGGGCCTTGGCTTCGGCCGGCGTGTAATGCGCATGGAAGAACTGGTTGATGGTGCCCAGGTTGATGGGCAGCGGGTAGACCTCGCCGTCATGCGTGGCATACACGCGGTGCACGTAGTTCGTGAAGCTCGTGAAGCGGTTCACGTAATCCCAGACGCGCTTGTTGGAGGTGTGGAACAGGTGGGCGCCGTACTTGTGGATCTCCGCGCCGGTCTCCTCGTCCATATACGAGTAGGCGTTGCCGCCGATGTGATCGCGGATATCGATGATGTGCACGCGGGCGCCGGTGTGCTCCACCGCCTGCTGCGCCACCGTCAGGCCAAACAGGCCCGCGCCGACAATTACCAAATCCGGGTACTGCGCGCCCTCCGACGGGCCGTGCTGCGTATTCTCTGCCGCATTTGCCATGACTCAAAACCTTTCATGATTTCATGTGCGATTCCACACGCGTTTCATTGTCCACCAGTGTAGCGAGAAGCACCTATGTACACATGCGATTCCGAATTCAGCGGCTCCTATAGGCTTCGGGCTTCCGGCTTGCGCAGGCTGGGTTTCGGCTTTACTTGGTGCACGCGCGACGTGCGCCTACCCTGTGACATACTGTTCATGTCCGCATAAACAGGGCGGCCTGCCGGTTACGGCCGCAGGGCGCAGACACGTTAGAAGGATTCGCCATGACGCAGGTTTCGCCGCTTGTCTCGATCATCGTGCCGGTGTACAACGCCGAGAAATACCTGCGTTACTGCGTGGATTCGATTCTTCGGCAGTCGTACGAGCATCTGGAAATCATCCTCGTGGACGACGGCGCCACCGATTCCAGCCCGATGATTCTGGACGAATACCAGCGGCGAGACAATCGCGTGCGCGTTATCCACCAGACGAATGGTGGCATCGCGAAGGCGCAGAACGCCGGATTGGATGCGGCGCACGGCGATTACATCGCGTTCGCCGACAACGACGACATCCTCGACCGCCGCAACATCGAACTGCTGCTGCACGCGCTGATTTCGACCGGCGCGGACATGAGCAAGGCCCGCTGGAGGCAGTTCGGCGTCTCCCAGATCGAGGAAGTCGCGATGGAAGCCCGTGAAGGCGCCGCCGAACCTGAACATGTGAGCGTGTTCACGAATCCGCTGAACGCCTACCAGACCGTATTCTGCAAGAGCCTGCGCCTGATCGGCGACAAGCTTGGCCACAACACGGAGGCCCGCTATTTCAACGAGGCGAACTGGTGCCGCCTGTACAAGCGCGAACTATGGGACGGCGTGCGATTCCCGGAAGGCATGTACGCGCAGGATGTGATGGTCGCCGGCGAACTGTACGCCCGCATGGATAAAGTCGCCGATCTCAACGTGAACCTGTATAACTGGCTGCAGTCCGCTGGTTCCGTCACGCATCAGGAGCGCAGTTTCGGTTTCTACCATGACAATTTCGCCGCTGGCGCGCACAACTTCCGCTTCTGTCTGGAACACGGCGTGCTGCCGATGCGAAGCTACTACACGATGGTGGGAGCCTGCACGGAAGAGACCACGTCCCCCGACTTCAACCTGCCCGAGAATCAGGCCCAGCATGAGACCGATAAGACGGAACTCGACCAGCTGCTCGCCAACCTTTCCCGCCAGCATCGTTTCTACTGCACTATTACCCGCCGCATCCGTCTGCTGGAGAAATACGTCTACGACCGCAAGGTCAAGAACATGAAGTAAGCAGTAGGGATTCACTCCATCATTCGATCCATCTCAGCATGAGCTAGGCACGCTACCTCCGTTGTTGTGATTGACACTGTTCCTATCTGATATTGGAAACGGAACCAATCGAATGTACCGCGATGCCCCACATACGTTCAAAAACACCTTCCCGATTGAAGATAATCGCAAACAACGATTTGCGAATCGCCTCGAGCATGAGCGCGACGACGAAAACGAAGGCGGAAATCGCCAGCATCCATACAATCGGCAATCTCGTCTGGTAGTACTTATCGAAGGCAAACCACTGAGTCCAAAGCAATTCGCGGACGAACGGATGATTCGTAATAAGATACACCCCCAGAGTCCAAGATGCCACGGAATTGACCAGTCTCGAGCGGAACCGCATACGGGAGAAGGCGATGAACATACCAAAACTGACACCTAACACCGGCAATGACCATTCTCTATCCAATGGGGCCGGCTCCGGTATGAAGCTCAGCCCATCGAAAGCCGGCACGAACTACACATCACCGAACTATTTCATGGAAATGGCCAGTGAGCACATGAACGCGAAAGTGTCTCCTTATCTCGCGTTCCTGTCCACCGTACGCACCAAGCTGCCTGCCGTGGAACGACTCGTGCTCGGCGAGGGCGGTTTCACGAACGATACATCCACCACATATCTGGACAAGAACGGCGATGTTGTGAAACGCAAGGACCTCTCCAAACAGCAGAAAACCCTGCTCAAAGAGTATCGGCTCATCCAATACGACATGACTGCCGGCAAAGGTTATCTCGCCAATACCGATTTCTTCAATGTACCGAACACACAGCATAGGTAAGAAGGCATCGTCACGTAGTTCAGTTCACGATAGAATCACGTAGCATCTTTACTGTTGCGCTCCGACCACGGCTAGAATTACGTGTAGCGCATCGTAGAAGGAGTGTCCCGTGAAGATTGCGGTTGCCGGTACTGGTTACGTCGGATTGTCGGTGGCGTTGCTGCTGTCGCAACATAATGAGGTGCACGCGTTGGACATCGTGCCTGAGAAGGTCGAGCTGCTCAACAACGGCAAGAGCCCCATCGTGGATAGCAAGATCACCGCATTCCTCGATGCGGACCGGTCCGGCGAGCGGCCGTTGGACTTCCAGGCGACGCTCGACCCGGAACAGGCGTATACGGGAGCGGATTACGCAGTGATAGCCACGCCGACGAATTACGACGCCCAGAAGAACTACTTCGACACGTCCAGCGTGGAGGCGGCGATCGAGGCAATCCGCAAGTACGACCAAACCGCATGGATCGTCATCAAGTCGACGATTCCGGTTGGTTACACCCAGCAGATTCGCGAACGGTTCCACGATGACCGTATCCTGTTCTCTCCGGAATTCCTGCGTGAGGGCCACGCCCTGTACGACAATCTGCATCCGAGCCGCATCGTGGTCGGCGCGCCGCAGGATGATGCGGAGGCCGTGCAGGCGGCGCACACGTTCGTGGACCTGCTCGCCCACGGTGCCGCCCCGGAGGAGAAGGACCGCGTCAACCCGGATGGGTCGAGGGGCATCCCCCAGCTGGTGGTCGGTACCACTGAGGCGGAGGCGATCAAGCTGTTCGCCAATACCTATCTCGCGTTGCGCGTCGCCTATTTCAACGAGTTGGACACGTATGCGGAAAGCCGCGGTCTCAACACGCACGAAATCATCAAGGGCGTGTGCATGGATCCGCGTATCCGCGACGATTACAACAACCCAAGCTTCGGCTATGGCGGCTACTGCCTCCCGAAGGACACGAAGCAGCTGCTCGCCAATTACGATAAGGTGCCGCAGAACCTCATCGAGGCGATTGTGGAGTCGAACCGCACACGTAAGGACTTCATCGCCTACGAAATCGAGGAGCTCGTCGACCGGGCCAAGGCGAACGGCATCGCCAAACCTGTGGTGGGAGTATATCGTCTGACGATGAAGAGCGGTTCCGATAATTTCCGTCAGTCCGCCATCCAAGGCGTGATGAAGCGCATCAAGTCGCGCGGCATCGAGGTCGTCGTCTATGAGCCGACGCTCGACGCCCCCGATTTCTTCGGCAGCAAGGTCACGCACGACTTGGACTCGTTCAAACGCGAAGCGGACGTGATCATCTCCAACCGTTGGAACGACGACCTCAAGGACGTGGCAGGCAAGGTCTACACAAGGGACCTGTTCCGCAGGGACTGATCGAATCGTTCTGAGTAGTCCGGAAGTGGAGATACCTAGAATCGCGTGATTCGCGTCAGACGAATAAGCGTTGTCCCGTCTCTTCCTCCGAAGAGGCGGGACAACGCTTATTCCTGCGTTTATTTCCGCACATACGAAATTGAGGAAAGCCCAATCCCCGACATGAACAACATAATCGGAAGGAACTGTATCAGATACCTGGAATGCCCGGATTCAAAAATCAGTAAAAAAATGATTGCACCGACCATGGCAATGGCGAGCCATACATCGTAAGAAACATGTTCTCCGGACTTCTCTATCGAAAGTACCTCTTCCTTCTTAAAGAAAGTCCTAGACATTCTCAAACAATTCATCAGGATTCCACTCACCAACAAAATATAGAAAATCTGCTCTATCTGAATCAGCGTTCTGTTGGAGTTGGAACCGCCAGTGTAAAGATGGGATACTTTTTGGATAAAAAGATTTTCATGGACGGCGTTCAGTGACTCATTCGCAAATGGTCTAGGCAGGAAAACATTGCCGGCATATCGCTGAACGCCGAACGAGCCATCCGAGGTGAAGTTTCTGAACTTCGTCAGCAGAAAAGTGGAGTATCCTACAACGCCATATTGGCGCAGCCTCTGCTTGATGACGGCATTGTTCGCATCCACCTTCTCCTGATACGTGAGATGCGACATAGTGAATTGGTACTCGGATTCCAAATATCCGCCGGTGCCGGTCATTCCCATCATGACATAATGCTGTGGGGACAGCGACAGCTCATGGTTGTAGGGGACGAGCTGCTGAGTGCGGACAGCATGGTTGTAGGGAACATTCGCACACAGGAAGCCACCGGCCATGAGAATGAGTGACGCCAGCAATGCGACGCAGTGTCGGCGATTCATTTTCAGAAGCAATGCAACCAACAATGCGATTACAGGAATCACAGCTGATGGCTTCAAGTTATAGGTGACCGCCAGATTCAGGCCAAACAGGAAGATAAGAACCGGATTCTTCCAACTGGACAGAAAAGCCTTATCAATGGTTTTCTGCGACAGCAGCCAGAAGCAGAAAGCGCAGTTGATCACCGTGAACGGCATGCAAAAGGTATCGCTGTACGGATGCAGGCACCATCCCGACAGGCCGAGGAGGATACACCAAAGCAGGAGAACGATATTGGCTACCGAATCATTAAGATACCGCTTGGCCACTGCATACATTCCGATAGCACAAACGTCAACTACCAGAACGGAAATCACTCGCATTACAAGCAACAGCGCTTCAAGGCTTGTCACAAAGGGAAGAGCCTTGTAAATCCCGAGTTCAACGAAGAACAGGAGGTAGTTGTTAGGGGAATTGGAAAGATAGGAAGCTCCGTCCAACCCTTTGTCCGTAATGACTTGCGGATTGACGACATAGTCAATAACCCATTCGGCATCAAAGCCCGTTGCCGGCCCTAATGCGAAGAACATCACGATTTGCCAGCAAATCACGATGACGAAAAGAATCCACTTATACCTTACCATCATATGCCAGATGCCACGAACGGCCTGTCTCACTTTTGCAAACACCGATACCGCCACAATGAATACAAGCAGAACAACCAGCAAAATCGTTGAATAACGATTATTCCCACTCACATCAATGTCAATCATTTGTGGCGACGTCGCCCTGATCGCGCAGTACCACCACCACAGCATCATAACGCTGAGGCAAAAGAAGCCGGAACCAATCAGTATCCGTCGCCATCCGGTGGTCATATCATCGACGGTTTCACTCATATGTTTATGTTTAATTGCCATCATTGGCTCCAATCCACGAAACAAAAGCACATACGAATTGAGGCCGGCAATAGTCACTTAGCTATATTGCCGACCTCAATCGAGCTGCAGACACCATCCAATTCGAACGAAAAGACGCCTCGTCACTGAATCATCTTGAATTGCAGAGCGCGGTCGCTCAACAACGCGTAGGTCTTGTTCCTGTTGTTTCGGACAGCGAAGAAGCAGGAATTGTCGTCATTGGTGAAGGCGATCATATCCGTCCTGTTGGGGTCTTCGGGATTGTCCAGACGCAACGAGACAAGCAGTTTGAAATCACTGTTGTTGAAGTCGCTGACCGGAATCTCAAAACCAACACGTTGCCGTCCACGCTGCTTCATCGGCACCGAACCCGAATCGCAGACGACGCCACCTCGTTTCGTGTCAATCAAAGAAATGGCCAGATAGAAGGAAACATCCTCCGCGAACTCGTATTCGACATCGAAGCGGAACGGTTCAACACCATCCGACAGCTGGTTGGAAACCGGCCAGATCTTCAGGAACGGAACACGTGCATTCAGACCGGTCGGATACGCATTATCCGCATCGTCTTCCTTTTCGGTTTTCTTCGTTGCGAAATTCTCCAACGTGTAACGGTCCGCCACCACGTCCTTATCACCACACTCGATGATTTCGCCGTTCTTAATCAGAATGGCCTTATTGCAGTACTTCTTCACCGAGTCCATGCTGTGCGTCACCAGAATGACCGTCTTGGTCGGATCCTTCTTGACCTCAGAGAAGAAGTTGTCGCACTTGCGTTGGAACGCCTCATCACCGACGGCAAGCACCTCGTCGAGCACAAGAATGTCGCCCTGGGCTTTGATGGCCACGGAGAACGCCAGTCGCACCTGCATACCGCTGGAGTAATTCTTCAGCTTCTGGTCCATGAACTCGCCCAGTTCGGCGAACTCGACGATATCGTCATACATGGCGGCGATTTCGTCACGGGTGAAGCCGAGCAGCGCACCGTTGAGATACACGTTCTCACGTCCGGTCAGTTCGGGGTTGAACCCCACGCCAAGCTCGATGAACGGCACCAGCTTGCCTCGGACATCCACCGTGCCCTGTTCCGGCACATAAATTTGGGAGATGATTTTCAGCAGGGTGGATTTTCCGGAACCATTACGTCCGACGATGCCGAAGAAGTCGCCCTGATGCACTTCGAAGCTGATATCGCGGAGCACCTTCTGTTCGGTATAGCCCTTAATGCCCTTGGTCCAGTTCAGGAAGGCCATCTTCAGGCCGCTGGCCTGTTCCGTCGGCAGACGGAAGGATTTGGCGACATGGTCGACCTTCAGCACGACCGGACGTTCATCCGCCACATCTGCAGCCGTGGCGGCGTTGCCAGTATTGACGTTATTCTCAACGACAGTCATCAGAGCACCTCCGCGAACTTGGCACTATGCTTGCGGAACACGTGGATACCGAACCACAGAATCACTACAGACAGCATGTACGGCAACAAGCACAGCAAACGGTTGTCCACCAGCGTCCAAATCGTCGGCACGTCCTCCGGTGAGATGAGATTATGTCGGATATCCATGATCGTCTGCGTGGTTGGAACCAACATGAGCAGCTTGGTCACCCAAGCCAGTTCAGGCGCACGCTGGGTGATCATCGTAATCGGGTAGATGATAGGCGTGGCGTAGAACATCGCCTGCAAAACGACTTCCCAAATATGCGCGACATCACGGAAATACACGTACAGCGTGGCCAACACCAGAGCCACGCCGAGTGCGATCGCATATAGCTGCAGGATATTCAATGGGACCAGAAGCACATGCCACGTGTAATGCGCATTGGCGAAGAAGCCGAACACGATGACGACCAGCAGGTTGATGGCCAGGGAAATCATGGCGCCCATCGTGGTGGAGGCGACGATGATGTAGTTGGGGAAATGAATCTTGCGAAGCAGATCACCGCGGTTCACAATCGCGGACATGCCCATGGATGTGGATTCATTGAAGAAGCTCCACAGGCAGGTACCGCATAACAGCGAGATGGCGAAGCTCGGTGTACCGTCGGAGAACTTCAGGAATCGGACGAACACCATGTACATCACCGCGAACAACATCAGCGGCTTCAGCACCGACCACAGTACTCCAAGGAAGGAACCTTGGTAGCGCAACTGGAAATCGGTTTTCACAAGCTCCTTGAACACCACCAGTGAGTAATGGTAACGGTCGCGGAGTCTGTCCCATGCTTTCTTCATAAACACCTTATTCTACTCAGACAGGGGATTTCCCGACTTTCTCCGCCGAATCCACCTGCCACTCGTCTCTATCGATGCAAACCGGAGCGTACTTTCTTCAGCACCGCATATGCCGTGCGAATCGGCACCCAAGCGGCTTTCCTCAACCGGCTCTGCATAGGTTTGGGTAGCGGGTAAGTCACCGCACGGAACACTTTACCGAGCGCAAGATGCGTCGTACGGCGCAGCCGGCCAACGAACGTCAACGACGACCTCAGGCTGCCGAGGCTCTCCATCACGCTTTCGCCGCGTCGCACGCCACTGGTGGTGTCCATGAAGCCCTGCGCGGTGTAGTACAGGGAGTCCACTTCGATGCGTGCGTACTTGTCGGACATCACCCATGCAGGGTAATACCCCTGCGATTGGGCGATATAGCCATTGGCCCGTTCGATGGCGTGCGAGATGGTGCCATCGACACCCATCTTGCCTTCCGGCAGGAAGTCCTCGTACCGCCACCCATATTCGTAGAGGGGCTTCAACGCTTCCACACGGAACCAATAGCACGATCCGATGGCGGATACGCTGGGCTTGCGTTCATCCAGAGGAACGTGGATGTGAAGCTTGTTTTCCAGCAGATCCTTGGTGATGTCGAAGTTGATGCCCCAATCGTGCGGCACCGTATGCGCGAAATAAAGGGCGTGGATAGGCGGCGGCGGAGTCGCCATACCCAAGCGCGGATTATTCGCGAACAACGTCAATATATTCCGCACATAATCCTTGGAGCCGAGCGTGTTCTCCAGCAGCTTGTAGGCGAATCCTTCGGTCTCGGTCCCCTGATGCCCGTTCTGCTGGTTCTGCCCGGACTTCTTGTCGTGCGCGAAACCGACGACATCATATTTTCCACCGAGAACGACGTCTTTCGCTCCGACGAGCAGCGCCGACACGTCACGACCGCGGTTTTGCACCGGGATGAAATCGACCGTATGAGTGAAGCCACGCTTATCCATTGCCTTGCGGATGTCGTCGATTTTCGACTCATTCGTCGTGATGTACAGGTCGGTGTCCTCAGGCAGATTGGCAAGATATCCCAGCGTCTGGTCCAGCAAGTCGAGGAAATAGACGTGGTAGATGAACGCCGAACGCACCGGAGCATCCCCGTCCTCACGAGGATTGACGGTACGGGTCGGCAACACGTAGTTGAGATGCACGGCTTTTGCGATATCCGCAATATTGTATGCCGGCAGTACCGCGTCCCATATCAGATCGGTGTCGTAATCGGTATGCCGGCGCAGATACTCCAACAGTTCCATACCGGGCTGACCGGCGGTCTGGTTGAAATAGTACTGGTATTCAACGAAGAAGGAACGCTTCTTGAACACCGGGCATCGGTCGTCGCGAATCAGGGAAACCGGGTCGTACAGCATCGGATACGTCGAACGCGACCGGTACTTGTCATAGTCGATATATGAGGCCCAGGTAAATCCAAGATCGGCGAACCGTTTGGTGAACGTCATCTCATGCTTACGTGTCGCCTCCGCGTAGTCTTCATACACGGGCATGGTTTCCCAATAACGCTGGAACGCTTTGGAAGTGATCAGGGATTTCCGATACGCATGCCAATATGATTGCAGATGCGTCGGAATCTCCTCGCCGAAGGCGACGTCGTGCGGATATGCGGTGATGCCCCAGAAATCAACGTTCTTGCCGTCCATTGTTTCGAACATCTCCGAGAACGGAAAAACCGGTCCCAGAATCGTATCGTTCAGGCAGATGACCTCATCGTAGGCGGCAAGCTTGCTCCACCCGATTGAAAGCAGCGCTTGGCGGTATGCGGCGATATCAAGGCCCTTGTTCTCACGAACGATGATCCTATCAGCGAATCGTTCAAGCCTCTTACGAGAGTCCGCGTCCAGTTCGCCGTTGGCGACGATGACCAGCTGGTCCAGTGATTTCACGAGCTTGCTCAGGAAATAATCCACGTAGCGCGCTACATGACCGTATTTGGCGTAGATGCAGTAAATACCGCATCGTTTCCATTGACGTCCTTTGGATGGCACAGTCATATCTCCGTTCCTTTTAACGGTGAAGAATCCGATGCGCGGCACGGCGCAGTAGGTTACGTCGTTCGCTACCTTCCGGGAACACCGCATCAACCACACGGCGAATGGGCGTTCCTGTTTTCAACACGCGGCGTTGCTCTTCCAGCTGGAGTTGCTGCCGATATCGCTCTTGTTGCTCGGCTATTTTCGCCTGTTTGATTTCGAACTCGTGCTTGTCCAGTTTCCCTTTCAACGCGAGGAAACCGTTCACGCGTTGCTGAATAACCGTATCGGAAATGCCGTTCAAATCCAGACTGTTCAGCAACGTCAACCAGCGACGATACGGATCCGCATCCGACGGGACCGCATCATGGTCGACGAACCACTGCGCACGTGCCGTAAGAGGATCCAACAACATGTAAGCGGTATTCTCATCACCCCAAACACGGCGCAGCGAACGCATACCGGCAATCTGATCGGTCTCCGTCAACCTCATCACCCATTCACGTCCCACGATTCCAAGCACCACATGCCTGTACCATTGCGCGCAACGAGTCATGTTGTCGTCACCGGAGTCGGCCGCATACCGCAGCACAGCATTCATGGAGGAATGGATTCCCGTATGGCCATGCTCGAATTTCTGCAACGTCTCAAGACCGGAACCGGACACCCCGGCACCCAGATTGTAGCGAAGACCACGGTATTCCATGAAGAACCGCATTGTTTTCGCCCGTGAAGCCAATACGAAGAACTCGTATGAATCCTGCATGCGTCCAAGCGGTTCATCATACGTTGCGGCGAATCCACTACGAACGAATTCGCCGTCGAACATGCAGTCGATAAGACTCCACGTGTTGCGGGTTCCGAAATCTTCGGAGAACACCGACCTCAGCACATCCTCACCATGCATGTCTTCGGTATGTAGATTGAACGACCGCTCCTCCTGGAGCGCCGTATCCTGATTGGCCGAACCGTGGGGGACCACGGTACGACCGAATCGCAGAATATCGAAATTCCGACCGGACGCATATGAGGAAAGCACTTCGCATGCGGTATCCTGCAGACGGTCGTCACCATCCACGAACACCACGTACTTACCGGTGGCATGGGAGACGCCCGTACGCCGGGCAAGATGCGCACCCTCATTTTTGTCTTTAGCGATCAACGAGAAGCGTGAATCATTCTGTATCGCGGATTCGATGACCGATTTCGTGGAATCGGTGCTCGCATCGTCCACAACAACGACCTCGAAATCCGGATTGGTCTGGTTTTGCAGACTCTGCAGGCAATCGGCAATATATCGCTCGACGTTATACGCAATGACGACAAATGAAACGGTGGGCATACTTCTTCCTCCGTGCGAAAACTTCAAACGGCTTCAGGCAGCTTTCGGCTTAACGATGATCTTGTCGTCGGCCACATCCTTGAGATGCTTGCCGTACGGGCTCTTGCCGTACTTCTCGGCGGCCTCAAGCAGCTGCTCGCGGGTAATCCAGCCGTTCTCATAGGCGATTTCCTCGGCCACGGCGATGGGCAGGCCCTGCGCGCGCTGCACGGTGCGCACGAACTCGCCCGCCTCGTACAGGGAGTCCATCGTGCCCGTGTCCAGCCACGCATACCCGCGGCCCAGCGTGCGCACGTTCAACGCGCCCGCCTCTAGGTACATCTTGTTCAGGTCGGTGATCTCCAACTCGCCTCGCGCGGACGGTTTCACCTGCTTGGCAAACTCCACCACGCGCTCGTCGTAGAAGTACAGGCCCGTCACCGCGTAGTTCGACTTCGGATGCTTGGGTTTCTCCTCGATGGACACGGCCTTCTTGTCCGCGTCGAACTCGACCACGCCGTAACGTTCCGGATCGTCTACGTAGTAGCCGAACACGGACGCGCCCTCACCGTTCTCCGCCTTCGCCTTCGCCTTGCGCAACGTGGCGCCCAGACCGTTGCCGTAGAAGATGTTGTCGCCCAGCACGAGCGCGCACGGCTCACCCGCGATGAACTCCTCGCCCAACAGGAACGCCTGTGCCAGACCATCCGGGGACGGCTGCACCACATAGGAGAATTTCACGCCATACTGGCTACCGTCGCCAAGCAGGCGTTCGAAGTTCGGCAGGTCCTTCGGCGTGGAGATGATAAGGATGTCGCGGATGCCGGCCATCATGAGCACGCTCAGCGGATAGTAGATCATCGGCTTGTCGTACACCGGGAGCAGCTGCTTCGATGTCACCGTCGTCAATGGATACAGCCTCGTACCCGAACCACCGGCGAGAATGATGCCTTTCATAAGGACCTGCTTTCTTCACAGTCGTAATCAGCTCACACCAGCTTAGCCAAGACAGTGGCGAAACAGAAAACCGCGCAGGTCATTCTGCGCGGTTTTCACACTGACATCAGGCCGTCGGAATGGGCTGACAGACCTTTCCGGTTTGTCCTATCTGTCCTACTTGCCGAGTTCCTTGTTCACGTATGCTTCGAGGGTTTCCTCCCAGTCGGCGGGCGTGTAGCCGGCGGCCTTGATCTTGGACAGGTCGAGCGCGGAATGCTCGGGACGCGGGCTGACCGGCGCCTTCGCGTTCGCGAAGTACTCGGCCGTGCTGATCGGCTTGACCTTCTCCCCGTTGCCGTTCGTCAGTTCGAACACGCGGGACGCGATCTGCGCCCAGTTCCTCACCGCGCCGGAACCGGTCAAGTTGTACGTACCGTACGGGGCATGCGAGTCCAGCAGGTGGAAGATCGCCTCGGCCATGTCCTTCGTGAACGTGAGGCGCCCGTACTGGTCGTCCACCACCGTCACCTGCTCCAGCTGGTCGTCCGGGTTCGCGACACGGTCCGACAGCATCATCATCGTCTTCACGAAGTTGCGGCCCTCGCCGATCACCCAGCTGGAACGCAGGATGTAGTGCTCCGGCGCGTTCGCCACCGCGATGTCGCCCGCAGCCTTCGTCTGCCCGTACACGCCCAACGGCGCGAACGCCTCATCCTCCGAATGCAGGTCCGCGGTGCCGTCGAACACGTAGTCGGAGCTCACATGCACCAGCGTGATGTGATGGTCCTTCGCGACCCTCGCGAGCAGGGCCGGGCCCTGCGCGTTCGCCTTCCACGCCACCGGACGGCCCTCCGCGGTCTCCGCCCTGTCCACGGCCGTGTACGCGCCCGCGTTGATGATCGTGCCGTACAGGCTCCAATCGTACTTGTCGTACGCGGTCGGATCGGAGAAGTCGAACTCGTCGATGTCCGTGTACTCGAAACCACGCAGACCATGCGCCTCCGCGTACGCGCGGACCGCACGGCCCAACTGGCCGTTGCAGCCCGTCACCAGCGTGCGCTTCGGCTCCATCGGCTTCGCATCCCTGAGCATCGGATGATGCAGGTCCGCCTCGGAGCGTTCGGACTCCTCCAACGGGATCGGCCACTCGATGCCCAGCTCCGGGTCCGCGAGGTTCACAAACGTGTACGTCTTCTTCTGTTCCAGCGACCAATGCGCGTTCACCAGATACGTGTACACGGTCCCGTCCTGCAAGGCCTGGAAACTGTTGCCCACGCCGCGCGGCACGTAGATCGCCTTCGACGGGTCCAGACGCGTCGTGAACACCTGACCGAACGACTCGCCCGGGCGCAGGTCCACCCACGCGCCGAAGATCTCACCCGCCGCGATCGAGATGTACTTATCCCACGGCTCCGCATGGATGCCGCGCGTCACGCCCTTCGTCGCGTTGAACGAGATGTTGTTCTGCACCGGACCGAAATCCGGCAGGCCCAACGCGGTCATCTTCGCACGCTGCCAGTTCTCCTTGAACCAGCCGCGGTTATCGCCATGCACCGGCAGATCGAACACCAAAAGCCCCGGGATGTTCGTCTCCGTGACCTTCAGCTCCTTCTCGAAATCAAACACCATACCCGATCACTGTCCCTGCTGCTTGTACTTGGCTTCGGTAGCGGCCTTCGCGGGCTCCCACCAGTCGCGGTTGTCCGTGTACCACTTGATGGTCTGTTCCAGGCCCTTCTGGAAGTCCGTGTGCGTCGGCTTCCAGCCGAGCTCGGTCCGCAGCTTCGTGCTGTCGATCGCGTAGCGGCGGTCGTGGCCGGGACGGTCCTTGACCCAGTCGAATGCGTCAGGATCCTGGCCCATCACGGTCAGGATGTCGCGCAGCACCGTGATGTTGTTGCGCTCCCCGTTCGCGCCGATCAGATACGTCTCACCCAAGCGTCCCTTGGTCAGGATGGTCCACACGCCGGTGGAGTGGTCGTCCGTGTGGATCCAGTCGCGCACGTTCTCCCCGTTGCCGTACAGCTTCGGGCGCAATCCCTCGAGGATGTTCGTGATCTGGCGGGGGATGAACTTCTCCACATGCTGGTATGGGCCGTAGTTGTTGCTGCAGTTGCTGATCGTGGCGCGGATGCCGAACGTGCGGTGCCAGGCGCGCACCAGCAGGTCCGAGCTCGCCTTCGTCGACGAATACGGGCTCGAGGGATGGTACGGGGTCTCCTCCGTGAACTTGTTCGGATCATCCAGGGCCAGGTCGCCGTACACCTCGTCCGTGCTCACGTGGTGGTAGCGCACATCGTACTTGCGGGCCGCCTCCAACAGGCGGAACGTGCCCTCCACGTTGGTCTTCAAAAACGGCTCCGGGTTCGCGATGCTGTTGTCGTTGTGGGATTCCGCCGCGTAGTGCACGATCGCGTCATGCCCCGGCACGATTTTGTCGAGCAGCTCGGCGTCGCAGATGTTGCCGTGCACGAACTCCACGCGGTCGCCCAGGATGCCCTTGATGTTCTCCAGGTTGCCCGCATACGTCAGCGCGTCCAGCACCGTGACATGCACGTCCGGATGGTTGTTGTACACGTAATGAACGAAATTCGACCCGATGAACCCACAGCCACCGGTCACAATGATGTTATGAGGAGTAAACACTTCATCAGCCATGGGCACTATGGTACCGTTGCGCCCGTACGGACGACATCGGTGACGTGTAGCCTCTGTGGCCGTTGCTCCGGTCGATTCCTCACATAGAGGGAACGACGTATCCTAGACACAGCATCTGTCAGCGAAAGAAAGTAGCTCATCCATGTCTGAAGACATCAAGCTGTTCGTCTCCTGTCATAAACTGGACACGCATATTCCCGACAATGCCCTGCTGCAGCCCATTCAGGTGGGAGCGGCTCTCGCCGCTTCCCGGATGCCCAATCTGCTGCATGATGATGAGGGCGATTCCATCTCCGAGAAGAACCGCTCCTACTGCGAGCTGACCGGCCAGTATTGGGCTTGGCAGAACACCGACGCGGATTATTACGGCTTCCTGCACTACCGCAGGTACTTCAACTTCTCCAAAACCGAATATCCGATTCATCACGAGCCGTTCATTTTCGGTGATGTGACGTTCGACCGCAATGACGATGAGACGTTGCAGCGAATCGACTTCAATGAGGAAGCCATGCGCAAGGTCATCACCGCCCATGATTTCATCGCCCCCGAACCGATCGAAGCGTTGGAGAAAACCACCGTCTACGAACAGTACCGGGATTCCTTCGGCCACCATATCGAAGACCTTGATACCGTGATGGATAACATCCGTCTGAAGTACCCGGATATCTGGCCGAGCGCGCAGAAGTATCTCAACCAGACGAAGGTATATGTCTGCAATATGTTCGTGATGCGTCGCGAACTGTTCCGCGCATACTCCGCGTTCCTGTTCGACGTGCTGTCCACGCACGAGAAGATGCGCGACTTCTCTCATTATTCTCCGGTGGCTCGCCGTGTCTCCGGCTACCTTGGAGAGCGCATTTGCGGCATGTACCTCACGTATCTGTATGACAAGGGCTATGACGGCATCGATCTGCAGCGCGTCTACTTCCGCAACACCGATGACGGACAGCGGCCTGCCACTGCAACAGGCACCACCGGCGAAATCGAAACGCTGAATTTCGACGCGACGGTGCGCGGACCGGGCAAAATCTATTCCGCGATTCACGTGGAACATCTCTCCGACGATTGGCAGTTCCGCATCAGCTCGACCACGTCCGACGGCAAGCAGGTTCCTGCGAAGGTCGTACAGGCCGCCAGCGGCCCGGTCGCGGTGTTTCCCATCGTCGCGCAATCTCAGACGGTGTCCGTGAGCGCGGTGGACGCGGATGGACGCACGCGCGCGCAGGGTTCCAAAACGTTCAACAGGCGAGCCGCGCAGCTGATGTCCTATGTCAATAGGCTGTCGCATAACGCGGAGGCTTCGACGATTCGCAATTGCGATAAAGCGATGCTATTGGGTGATTCACATGTTGTTGTGGATGCACTTATCAATAACCTCGATGCCACAGACATCATCCACGGCCATGTCTCCGTTCCGCTGGTAGGCGATGAAAGCGCGAAGGATTATGTGGATATCATCGCGCTCGACGGCCAAGGCAACCAGATTTCCATGGGCGATTGGATTTGCATGGGCGAAGAGCTCGACACCGATCCGGCTCTTCCCGGATTGCGCGTGCGTAAGATCTCCTATTCGCTGCATATCCCCCAAGTCGATACGTTCATCGTCTGGGTGAAGTTCCCGGACAGCGACCGTCAGGATTCGTTCCTGTGCTCTTTGCCGCCGCAAACGCACTTGATGCGCCACCAGTGGGCCACACAGACGGAGCCGGCCTGTGCCGCTGGCGATTACGATAAGTGGTTCCGTACCCGCCAGCGCGCTTCGGCTAACGAGCTGGAGATTCAGCAGCGCACGGTTTTCGATGTCCAGCCGAAGTATTCCATTATCGTGCCGTTGTATAAGACGCCGATTCAGTTCCTGCATGCTATGGCCGACTCCGTCATGAAGCAGACCTACCGGAATTGGGAGCTGCTTCTGGTGAACGCTTCTCCGGAAGTCGCCGACCTCAATCAGGCCGTGGACGAACTGTGCGCGAAAGACCATCGTATTCAGCATGTGACCTTGGAGAAGAACCAGGGCATCACACTGAACACCAATGAGGGAATCAAGATCGCTTCGGGTGATTTCCTGTGCTTCCTAGATCATGATGACGTACTGGAGCCGGATGCGCTGTTCTGCTACACGCGAGCCATCAACGAGCATCCCGACACGGACATGCTGTATTGCGATGAGGACAAGCTGGACAACGGCAAGTATCGAGAGCCGTTCTTCAAGACCGAGTGGAATCCAGATCTGCTGTTGGGCATGAACTACGTGTGCCATTTCCTTACCGTACGCAAGTCCATCATGGACAAGCTCGAATTGCCGGGCAAGGAGTATGACGGCTCGCAGGATTGGCATATGACGTTCCGCATCGGCGAGCAGTCGCGGTACGTGCATCATGAGCCTCGCGTGCTTTATCATTGGCGCGTCCACAGCCAGTCGACCGCCGCTCGTGCCGACCAGAAGGACTATACGCTCGACAGCAGCCGTCTTTCCGTCGAAACGCATTTGGAGCGATGCGGCATCAAGGGCAAGGTCGTTGATTCACCACTTATGCCGCGTCGTTTCAAGGTCGATTACAGCCTCGGCGATCACCCGTTGGTGTCCATCATCATCCCGAACAAGGATGCTGTGCCGGTTCTGCACAACTGCCTGTCCTCGATTCGTAAATTCACGACCTACGACAACTACGAGATTGTAATCGTGGAGAACAACAGCGTGGACCCGTTCACCTTCGAATACTATGAGATGGCACAACAGGATGACCCGCATGTGAGGGTTGTGAAGTTGGAAGGTATGACGTCCTTCAACTTCTCCCGCATCATCAACTTCGGAGCCGAGCAGGTACAAGGCGACTACTACCTGCTGCTCAACAACGATACCGAGGTCATCACTCCGAACTGGATTGAGGAGCTGCTTGGACCTTGCATGCGTGAGGATGTGGGAATCACCGGCGCCAAGCTGTTGTTCCCGGACAACACCATCCAGCATGCCGGCATCAGCTTCGGCCCGGACGGCCCCGGCCACCTGTACTACCAGATGTCCCGCAACTATCCCGGCAATTTCGAAGCCACCATGCTGGCTCGTGATCTGGGAGCGGTCACTGGCGCATGCCTTATGGTCAGCAAGGAGGCCTTCGACAAGGTTCATGGCATGACCGAGGAGCTTGCGGTGAACTACAACGATGTCGACTTCTGCCTGAAGGTGATTCGTGAACAGTTGCGCGTGGTGTTCGTGCCCACGGCCGAACTCCACCATTACGAGTCCGTGTCCCGCGGATCGGATGCCTCCGGCGAGAAGGCCATCCGCTTCAAGAAGGAGCGCGGCAAGTTCATGAGCCGTTGGCCGGAAGCCTTCACTGTGAAAGCGCCGTTTGAGAATCCGAATCTGCAATTCGGCATTATCTATCAGACGCTTAACCGTGAGTATAAGAGGGAGAACCGTTGATTCTGAAAACAAGCAATCAGATTCTTTCTCAGGCCAAGGCTTCACTCACGAGCATCGATGTCGTAGCGTCAGCCATTATTGGTTTTGCCCTCGGTATGGTGTTTTCCGTAGGCAGATCCTTTTATGGGTCTTTAGGACTGATGTCCTTCAAAGACAGTTGGCTTTGGATTCGCGGCTTTTGCTATGGCTGCGCCGCAGCCATAGCAATTGCCGCGATACTGGTTCTGTGGAATTGGTATCAAGACGGCCATAAAGGCATCGAGGTATCTCCGTCAAGATTCTCATTGTGGTTGACGAATCTCACCGCATACAAACGCGTTGCGCTGTTCGGCATCACTATCTTCGTCTTGTGGATACCCGCATTTCTTGCATTCTATCCCGGCAACTATTCGAGCGACGGCCCGATTCAGGCAACGTATCTTCTGAATGATGGCGTTGTCGATCTGCATTGGCCGGCAGCGCATACATTGTTGCTTGTCGGTCTTATGCAGCTTGGCAATCTGTTGTTCGGCTCATACAACGCGGGAGTATCACTATTCTGCCTGTTGCAGGCGTTGGCCCTTGCTTTCGCGATGGCGTATGCAGCCAATAAGATTATCGAATGGGGCGCTCCTATATGGCTGGTCCTGCTCGCGAATGGAATCACGGTGTTCAATCCCGTGATTCAGACATATGCGGTGACCACTGCCAAGGATTCCCTATTCGCTGTCTTCTTCATCCTTACGGTGACGTTACTGATTGAGATGCTCCGCACTCCGGAAGCACTAGCTTCAGTGCCATTTGCCACGAAGTGGGTACTCTCCGTACTCGGCATGTGCCTTATGCGTAAGCAGGGTGTATATGTGGCCATCATCGTGATGCTCATTGCTCTGCCATTCTTGAGGCAGTGGCGCCGACGACTGACCGCGTTGATCTCTATCGCAATGGTTTTCATCTTATCGGCCGCCTTCTCCGGTGTGGTCGCGAATACCGCAACCACGCGCGCGGATTCCGCACGAGAGATGCTGTCCGTGCCTTCTCAGCAAATTGCACGTACCTATATGTACGACTATGACACGTTGACGAACGAGCAGATACAGGGCATCGGCGCCTATTATGACTTGGATGCCCTCGAGGCTGGACGCACCACAGACAAGCCTTGGGATCCTACCCCTATTGGCATGTTCTACGATACGGAAACGGGGTCCGGCTATTTGGCTCCGATTTCCGACCCCGCTAAAGCGGCATTGTTGGATGAGGCTTTCAACTCGGATCCCTTGGGATACGTCAGGATGTACTTCTCTGTGATGAAAGGTCACATGTCCGATTACGTCCGTGCTTTCCTTTGGGGTGAAATCGGGTACCTATACCCTACGAGCTCGGCAGTGAACCGTTGGACCGGATTGTCTCCGTGGAATGAATTCGGCAAAACCATTGATGCCGGCGGATCAACGAATCAGGTGTCCGACTACAATGAGACCACCAAATTGCCGGGATATCTTGCATGGCTCTATGCCGGAACCTGGAACATGTTCCGCGGACACCCGTTGTTGACGGTTTGGGTATCCCCGGCTCTGCCGTTTTTGGCATTACTGCTTTCCGTGATTCTTCTGATCAAGCGCAAAGGGAATAAGGTCCTGCTCATCGCTTGGGCTTTCCCGCTCCTGTATTGGGCGACATTGGCTTTGGCGCCAGTGATGTGCGTGCGCTATGTAGTGCCGCTTTTCTTCACGCTACCGCTGATTGCCACCATTCCCTTACTTACGCTTAAGGAATTGTGACTAGACGATACCCGAGCTTTAGTTCACGACGTCGGGGGTTCTTCGTATCCATTCTCTACCCACAATCTCCAATGGATACGGAGAATTCCACTCTCCACATATGCGATGCGGGCCACTGATAACGTTGTAGCGCACCCCTTTTCTCGGCGTAGCAATCTGCAAGATACTCCAGCAAGAAGGATATAGTGGTACCCATGCTTGAAGAGAAGAATCCATCCATCGCCGTTCTCCTGCCCTGCTATAACGAAGAGGTAACTATCGGCAAGGTGGTGCGCGACTTTCGTGTGGCGCTGCCCGACGCGGCCATCTACGTGTACGACAACAACTCCACCGACCGCACCGCCGAGATCGCCACAGCGGAAGGCGCCATCGTACGCAAAGAGCCGCGTCAAGGCAAGGGCAACGTCATCCGCTCCATGTTCGAAAACATCGACGCGGACGTGTACGTGATGGCCGACGGCGACGACACCTATCCCGCCGACGCCGCGCCCGACATGGTCGCCAAGGTGCTCGAAGGCTACGACATGGTGATCGGCGACCGCCTCTCCTCCACATACTTCCAGGAGAATAAGCGCCCGTTCCACAATTTCGGCAACCGTCTCGTGCGCGGCTCCATCAACCACCTGTTCCGCGCGCACGTCACCGACATCATGACCGGATACCGCGCGTTCAGCTTCACGTTCGTCAAAACCTACCCCGTGCTTTCGCGCGGCTTCGAGGTCGAGACGGAGATGACCATCCACTCGCTGAACAACAACCTGCGTCTGTTCGAAATGCCCATCCAGTACCGCGACAGGCCGGAAGGTTCCGTATCCAAGCTGGACACGGTAGGCGACGGCATCAAGGTGATGAGCACCATCTTCCGCATGATCCGCGAATACAAGCCGCTGCCGTTCTTCGGCACCCTCGGCCTGATCATCGGCATCATCGGCATCATGTTGTGTGGATGGGTCACCGCCGAATTCGTAGGCACCGGCATGGTCGTCCACTTCCCCACGCTGATCGGTGCCATCATGCTCGTCATCGTAGGCCTCCTGCTCATCGTCACCGGCATCATCCTCGACGTGATCGCCAAGAACGACCGCAAAACCTTTATAGTGGATGCCAACAGGTTCGCCTATGCAAAAAGGCATTGGCCCCATCCTCTTCCGCCTCGCGATGCTGCACCATATCGCAACAACCAATAAACGCGATGCCATGAGTTGGCTTAACACGGTTCAGGTTAACGGCAATCGAGGATTTGGCAGCAATCCCAATCAGCCCTTACACAACACGTTCCCCTATAAGACAACATGATAATTATACAGATGTGAAGAGCAACATTAATGAATAAAACGACGCAAGAAAACACGCATCTTAAAATAGAAGACATTTTCAATCGATTTATCACACTCCTTGCCGCACTGATTGTCACCTGTCTAGGAATTGCCGCTCTATTTCATACGATAATTTTCCCCTTGGATTACTCTGAAAAGCCTACAAATTCTCTCAAATACAGCATCGCGGGAACCGTAGGCTTCTTCATTCTCGCGGGGGCAGCCTACTATACGGGCAAACATTTAAAATTCAAGAGACTTCCCTCGTTGAAAACGTTCTATAGGATACAGACCTATACAGCTCTTTTCATCGGATTGACTTGGCTATCAATTGCAACCACATCTCCAGTCGCAGATCAAGGCACCTCAATCACGTTATCAATATGGCTACAAAACAACGATTTGGGAAATCTGCATGCAAATGACTACCTACAACAATATCCATTCCAGTCCGGGTATATATTATTCTGCACTCTAATGGGGCAACTTTTCGGCATGAACAACATGTTGCCGATTCGCCTTTTTAATCTCCTGATGATTATAGTTTCATTGAAAACTCTATGTAAAATCACGGAGAGAATGTTCAAGAATGATGCCGTCACCAAAACGACCATTGTATTGTCCACGGCATTCCTCCCCCTCATTTTATTCGCGACATTTATTTATGGCAACATACCGTCGCTCGCGTTTTGTCTCCTTGCCTGCCTGCTCCAGATGGCTGCCATTCAAGCAAGCGACGACATAAGAAAACGTCTTGCGTACGGCACATTGTCAGCGGCTTGTCTCTTCGTTGCACTCTGGTTTAAGCCCAACAGTCTCATCTTCCTTATCGGGATCGAACTTATATGGCTTGTCATCTTGTTTGCGCATAAACGCGTTCTAGTCATCACATTCATCATATTGGGGGCAGTCGCATATATAGCGGCTTCGGCGATACCGATCTTCCTTATGGAAAGTCGAATCAACGTTCCTTTGGACAACCCGACCCCCAAAACGGCTTGGATTGCCATGGGCCTACAAGAGTCTCGCGACCGTGCGCCAGGATGGTACAACAATTATGTTGTAAACATTTACAAGGAAGCTCCTCACGACAATAATCAGGTAGATGCAATGGCAAAGGAGGCTATAGCCCAACGCATCCAGACATTCACACAGGACCCCCTATATGCTGCGCATTTTTTCACTCGAAAGGTAGCCACTACATGGGCTGAGCCAACATTTCAGTCCCTATGGATTTCATATGGCGGCACCGGCGGAGAGCGTGCGGACCTAACACAATCAAAGCTAGAGCATGAGATAATGCGTGGCGGGTTGCACGCCATATATATAGTATATTGCGACATTATACAGAATATTATCTATATTGGCGCATCCTATTGTCTTATCTTTAGATGGAGGGGCTTGACCACTAAACAAATTACTCTGATTGTGATATTTCTTGGTGGATTCACTTTCCACCTATTCTGGGAAACTAAATCGGATTATGTGCTCCCCTATTTCTTGCTGCTGATACCTTACGCAGCTGCAGGATGGCATGATACCATCTTCACTAATCGCAAAATGATTTACAGCCAACTTAAAGTACAATCTAAATAATTCCACTTATTGCAAGGGGTTTGAAACCGAGATAACGGCCCAGAACCCCTTGCACACTCCTACCGCTTCGCTCCGGTCACCGGGTCGAAGTAGTACTTTTGCCCGTCGATATACTGCGTGCCATACACCATCTTTCCATCGGAGCCATAGTATACGGTCTTGCCCCCATTGGAATTCAGATACTGCCAGCCTGTCTTACGAGCGCCGGTCATCGGATTCAGGTAATACCAAGCACCGCCAATCTTCTGCTCCCCATACTGCATCTTGCCTTCAGGCCAGCTGTAATACACGATTTTGGAGCCGAGGTTTTTCCACCCGTACGTCACACGTCCGTTCGACTTGGAGGTGACATCATCGAAGAAGTACCAGTAACCCGACACCTTTCCTTCTCCGTGCAGCATCGCGCCATCTGAACCGTAGTACACCCACTTATCGCCACGATGGTCACGCGTAGTCACGACTCGTCGCCATCCGGCGAAACGTGCACCGGTACCAAGTTTCAGATAATACTGTTTCCCGTCAATCGTCTGTTCTCCGTATGCCATCTTTCCGTCGGAACCGTAATACACGGTCTTACCGCCGTTGGATTTCAGCCGCTGCCAGCCCTGCTTGCGAGCGCCGGTCACCGGATCCAGGTAATACCAAGCACCATTAATCTTCTGCTCCCCATAAACCATGTAGGGGGAGTAGTATACATTCCTGCCGTCCGGCAATACAACCCAACCGGTCATCCTCGCACCGCTAACCGGGTTTAGGTAATACCATTTGCCGGCAATCTTCTGCTCGCCATACAGCATGGCACCATCTTGACCATAGTAGGTCCACTTGTTCACGTCACCCTTGAGGTACGTCCACCCCGTCACGCGCGCCCCCGTGCCCGGGTCCAGGTAATACCATTTGCCGGCAATCTTCTGCTCGCCATACAGCATGTGTCCATCGGTCGGATCGTAGTACACCCATTTGCCGCCGCTCGACGACAACCACTGCCAACCGGTGACCTTCTTGCCCGTCGTCGCGTCGATGTAATACCACTTTCCGTCAATGAGCACTTCCCGATATCGTGTGGTCGGAGTCCGGTACCCGAACGCGTTTAAATCCACGTTCCCCGTGATTCCGCTAATCTGTCCACTGCTCGTGTACTGCCAGCCGCGGTCGTTCGTGGGGAACGCGGTGTACTGCATGGTGGAGCCATACTGGGCGACCCAACGGGTCTTGCCGTGGATGTTGGAGCTGTTGAGCGCGCTGTTCAGGTAGCTCGTGTACGAGTAGACGCTCAGATTGTTGTAACCGGCCGCCTGCAGTTTGCCGTACCAGGAGTTGACGATGCCGTCGTACACGCTCGGACTCGTCGGGCTCCTGTGCCCCGTGTACGTCCAGTTCTCCAGATCGTAGAACACCGGGTAGCTCAGGTCGCCCGGGTTCACGCCCGCCTGGCGCAGCAGGTTCACCACGTCCGCGCCCTCGGACGCACCGTCGGCCGCACTTTCCGCATACGAGAAGACGTACACGCCGAACGGGATGCCGAGACGCTTGCATTCGCTGATGTTGCGCTTCGCCTGCGCGTCGAAACCATTGCCCCAGCCGTAGCTCAGACGGATGATCGCGCCCTCGACGCCCGCGTTCTTCACCGCCTGCCAGTCAATCGTGTTCTGCCACACGGACACGTCGATCACGCCCTTCGCCTGCTGGGCGAACAGGTTGTTGCGCGCGTCGAAGAACGCCTGCGTACCGTTGTATGTGCCCCAGTGCGCACCGTACTCGTTGTTCTGCAACGCGGCGAGCTTCACCGACGCGTTGGCCGCGCGCGTCTTCGAGGAGACCGCGTTCACGTCACCGCCGTTCGCAGCGACCTTCTCCTTCACATCCGCGGCACTCACCGGAATGAACGACTCACCATCCGTCTTCGCCAACGGATCGGGCTGCTTGCTCTCCGTGCCCACGATCTTCGGATCGGTGACCGTCTCGCCCGTCTCGATGTCCTTCAACTCGCCTTCCGGCGTAGCCGCATATTGCTCGGACACCACCGTCGCGTCATCGGAAATCTCGGCGGACACCTTGTCCGGCAGCTCGGCATCCGGATTGTCCGGCATCGCGTCGGCAGCCGTCTCATCGGCGACCGTCACACCGTTCGCGACCGGACGCGTCGCGGAAGTCGCGGACCGGACGCCGGACGCGTCCGCGTCGGCGTTCACATCCGCGAGTGCGCTGGCCGGAGTGACGCACACCGCGCCCAACATCGCCATCGCCGCGACGGACGCCATCGCCGCAGTCACACCGCGCACCGCGCCGGATGCCGTTGCACGCGCACGCAACGCACGCAGCATGCCCGTCGTATCCATCGCATCCGAGCCGTCGAACCGCTTCTTTTCCACCATGCGTAACTCCTTGACACACCCATCCCGCGCACCCGCACACCGCCACGCGTTCCGATGGTCGACCGGACTCTCACACGCGGGAACAGGCAGGCGCAAACAGGCGTAATCACAACGTTTTCAACCGTGCTCCAGTCTAATGAGCAAGGCGGATAAGACAGACGGAGCGAAGCGGGCAAAATCGGCGGAGCTCCGCCATACATTCCAGCGACGGCATCATCCTATCTTTTGAGAAGATACTTCCTGTTTCTACTGCGCGGCGGCGCAGTGGCGAGAACGAGTCCACGTTTAACGAGCCGGCTCAACGCCTTGCGCGTCGTAGGAAGGCCCTTACCCGAGCGACGGCCGATTTCGTGGACATCAAGTGGCTTATCCGCCGACAATACGGACAGTATCGCGGATTCCGATGCCGTAAGACCCTTACGGCCCCCACTCGGCTCCTCACCATCGACCTTCTCCGCTAGTGCGTACCGATCAGGGCCGATTTCATCGGCCAGCCTCGCTTGGACCAATCTATGCAAAATCACCCTGATGTCGTCGGAATCCAGATACAGCGCGACATGCAACTGCGGAACCGTCATATCGCCATGCCTCTTCAACAAGAGCAACGCCATACGTTCATGACGAGTCAAGGGGACGCCCACATGATCAAGCCAGTCACGGTTCTCCTGCTGCTCCACGCCGTAGCGTCCAAGAACGACCGTGAACCGATCGGGAGTTGCGCGGAACACAGGTTCCCCCAGTGCACGGGATTTCATCTCGCGAATCACCAGAGGGATGCCGGAGCCACCGCCTTCCACGGTCACATCATTCGCATCGTCATACGGTATCTGATGAAGCAGCTGCATCAACGTCGCATTGCGGCAGCATGACACGCCGCTGCCGATCGTGGCCAGCGTGACCCCACCCCATAATCCGCCAGGATTCGACACCTCCACCCGATCGGGGTAGATGTCCACGGTCACGGATTCTCCGAGGAATTGCGCATCATATTCCCTGTGAACCACGGCATTGGCGACGACCTCGCGCAGCACCTCCTTTGGAATCTCGCTATCGGTACGGGCTCCGACCCCCACGACGAACGTGGGAGCCCGCAGGTTTTTGGCGATGGCCTCCACCGCCTGTTCGATTGCCTCCGGCATATTGCCGTCGCATTGCACACGATCCACGAAACGCGGACCCTCAACCGCCGATTTCTCGACACCCGGATGTGCGACGACGTCAATGATCAGCTTGGGATAGTACTGCTGCGGGTACTGTCCGGCGGCCAACAGTCCCGCAAGACGCACCTCTCCAACCTTGTTCACCATATTCAATCTGGTCATGCGCTCAAGACGAGTATCAGTCCCGCGCAACGCCTTGGAATTACGATGCTCGGCAAGCACCCTGTCCACCGCCTCGGCATTCAGATCGGAGACGTCGGCTTCAGGAACAACCATACGATCCGCGGAACTGGGCGTCAGGGCATGGGTCATTTCGAACACTTCGGTTGGCGACAATCTCAAATCCTTGTCGTCCATACGGCGGTACCCACCGGTTTGCGGCCCTCTCGCCGTAAGATAGCAGGGTTTGTGCTGAATGCCGTTTTCATGGATGTCGATGACCAGGAACGACAAGCCGTTCTGCTCGCATCGGGAAACGTCATACTCCGGAGGATTCGTCAACCGCGCTCCTTGCGGATTGCCATCTCCCATACCATCCATGAACTGCGATGCAATATGGTTGGCGTCGAATCCCGGAACAGGCGAGAAATCCCCGTCCTCGCTGATTCCCAACAACAGCACGCCGCCCTTGGTGTTGGCGAACGCGCTCACACTCTCCCACACGCTGGTGCCGATGGTCCGCGCACAGGATTTCGCCTCGAAACGGGCGTCATCGTTGCCTTGGACGCGTAGATGTTCCAGCACCTCGGCGATATCGTCATTCGTCCACATCATCATCCCCCTTGATCAGCTTATTTGTCTTATTTGTTGCGACCACATGGATCCAAGCAGTCGCCTCCAATCGACTTCAAACCCACGTCTGAAATCTCATGATAACGTGAAGATAAATACTCTATGATGAGCTTATCATGATTGCATCATGATAAGCTCATGACATCAAGAACCGGTTTATGACAAGCGGCACGAACACGCATGCCGAACAGCAACAGGAACCTGAACGCAAGCATCAACATGTAAATATCGAAATTGACCGAACCGAGAAAATCACGCACGACATTACGCAAACAGCTAAACTATCTATAGCACATGAGCATGGGCCGGAACCGGGATGAGACGGCTTCGAACTGAGTATGAGGATGGGAAGATGATCTTCGAGACAAACACGCAGAAAGCGGGCATCACGAGCGCCGGTGGCGATGGTTCCGGCGAGCGCGCCGACCGCCGCGACCAGCCGGTCGTGTATTTTGTGCTTCCCTGCTACAACGAGGCGGAAGGGCTCGTGCACACGGCCGACGTGCTGGCCGCCAAAGTCGCACATCTTACCGAAACCGGACGGATCAGCAAACAAAGCCGCATCCTGTTCGTCGATGACGGTTCCAAAGACGACACCTGGAGCATCATCCGCAATCTGCACGAACGCGACGCACACTTGTTCGGCGGCGTAAAGCTCTCCCACAACCGTGGCCATCAGAACGCGCTCCTCGCCGGGCTCATGACCGCGCGCGCCTACGGCTGTGACGCCGCCATCTCCATGGACGCCGACCTGCAGGACGATGTGAACGCGGTCGACGGGTTCATCGACGGATTCTGCAACGGCGACGAGGTTGTCTACGGAGTGCGTTCCGCACGCAAGAAGGACACATGGTTCAAGCGCACCACCGCCGAAGCCTTCTACAAGGTGTTCGAGTGGATGGGTGCCGAGACGGTACCCGATCACGCCGATTACCGTCTCATGAGCCGCGAGACGCTCGACGCGCTCAGCGAATACCACGAAGTCAACCTGTTCCTGCGTGGCATCGTGCCCACACTCGGCTACCAGACCAGCAAAGTCTACTACGAGCGCGGCGAACGCGAAGCGGGCGAATCCAAATACCCGTTGAAGAAGATGATCGCCTTCGCGATTCAGGGCATCACCTCGTTCTCCACGAAGCCGCTGAGCTTCGTCACCGGCGCCGGACTGCTGTCTATCCTGGTAGCGATTGGCATGTTCGTGTACGTGCTCGTCTCGCTCGGGTTCGGCCACGCCATCGCCGGCTGGGGGTCCATGATGATCTCCATCTGGCTCATCGGCGGACTCATCATGCTCTCCCTCGGCATCGTCGGCGAATACGTCGGCAAGATTTATATGGAATCCAAACATCGCCCCCGTTACCGCATCGAAACCACGCTGTAGGAGGGACCGGCGGCCAGCGTGACGGCCCCTCCTACAGTGCTTGGATTGTATCTATTTTGTCCTCATCATACGAGTCAACGCGTATAGCAATGCCCCCTGCTTGAGGCGAAAATGAGACCGTCGCCGTTCTCCTGCCTTGTTATAACGAAGAGGTGACCATCGGCAAGGTGGTGCGCGACTTCCGTGCGGCGCTGCCCGACGCGGCCATCTACGTGTACGACAACAACTCCACCGACCGCACGGCCGAAATCGCCGCCGCGCCCGACATAGTCGCCAAGGTGCTCGAAGGCTATGACATGGTGATCGGCGACCGCCTCTCCTCCACTTATTTCCAAGAGAACAAGCGTCCGTTCCACAACTTCGGCAACCGGCTGGTCCGCGGTTCCATCAACGGCCTGTTCAATGCGCACGTCACCGATATCATGACCGGATACCGCGCGTTCAACTTCACGTTCGTCAAGACCTATCCCGTGCTCTCGCGAGGCTTCGAGGTCGAGACCGAGATGACAATCCACTCGCTGAACAACAACCTGCGACTCTACGAGATGCCAATCCAGTACCGTGACCGCCCCGAAGGCTCAGTGTCCAAGCTGGACACCGTAGGTGACGGCATCAAGGTCATGAGCACCATCTTCCGCATGATTCGCGAATACAAGCCCCTCCCCTTCTTCGGCGGATTGGGCCTAATCATCGGCATCGTTGGCATTGTGCTCTGCGGCACCGTCACCTTCGAATTCGCCAAGACCGGCGTGGTCACCCACTTCCCCACGCTGATCGGCGCGGTGATGCTGGTCATCGCTGGTCTTCTGCTCATCATCGCCGGTATTATCCTGGATGTCATGGCCAAGAATGACCGCAAGACTTTCGTCATTGACACCAACAAAATCGCATACAACAAGAGGCACTGACAGCGACGTACTAAAAGATGGGGCGCAACCGTGAGTCGCACCCCATCTTTTAGTGTCAGCCCAAACCGCAAAATATGAAGGTGGGCAAATCATTTACCTGGTATCTGCCATGCTTTCTTGAACGTCAACAATGACACCCCCACTCATCTTCAGCTGGTTCGACCACACACTCAATACGCGCACCAACCCCAAGCGCATAATCAGTATCCGTCCACATACGACAAGCCGATTGAATCGATATACCGTTTTTCCTCCCGTACCATTAAGCATCCTTTCGGAGTCCCTCATTATCCTTTTCCAGCCACAGGTACCACAAATCTCTCATACCTTGGATAAGCAAATATGTTAGAGGCTTCTGCTGTTTTCGTGGGTTAGGTTCTTGGTTGGGGTAGGCGTATGTCGAGTCCGCCGCAGCGGAGCATGACGAGGGCGATGAGGTTGTCGACGTGGTGGAAGCCATAGGCCATGCGGATGGTGACCTTGATCCTGTTGTCGGACGCCTCGAGCCTGGAGTTGGAGGATCCAAGCCGGATGGTTCTGATGATGTCGGGCCGTCGTCTCCTGATTTTCCGGGCGGGTTCGGCAGTGTTTTCCCGCCTTACCCGTAGCCTCCGCAAGAAAACGCAGTTGCTTAACGCGCGTCCAGTGCCGCCAATATCCCGCTGGGAAAGCATTGAAGTAGGTGCATAGCGAGATATGCGTGTTCGGTTCCAATGTGATGACGGTACGTGCATCGACAGTGAAGCCGTGCGGATCATCGGCCAGTGGCCTATTTCCATGAGCTACGAGATTACTGAAAATCCGAACGGCTTACAGCATTCAGATTGACGCTCATCATGCTGTCGCGTTCATCGAACACGTTCGCATCAAAATGGGAAGGATGCCAGTTCACTGCATACAAGGGCAATGTCAAATCAGTGTCTTTAACGGGGTAAACGACCCTGTTCACCGTTTCCCATTGAGCCTTGTGATCAACTGCAGTCTGTGCCATACATGCCAGTATATAAATGAGACACAAACAAGAATGGCCACCTGCACAATGCGCGGCAGATGGCCATTCTTGTTTGGCATTACTTCACTGTGAAGAAGTTGGTGTCGTTCAGATATCCCTTTCCGGCAGTCATGTCGTACTGGATGAGCTTATAGTCGTGCAAGGTGTTCTTGGCCTGCTTAGACAGTGCCTTACGCTTGATTGCGTTGCCGTTCTGATCCAGATACGCTGTGGATGCGTCTGTATCGAAGCCGCCTGCGCCAATCACCAGACGTTCTAGTGCAGGGATATCGGTTCGTGTCTGAGTAAGGAATGCGAGATACGGCGAAACCTTGGCGTTCATGTGTTCGGCTGCCATCTCCATGAAGTAATTCGGAGACGTGTATGCAGTGTTGCTAGCATCGAGTTTTACGCCAGCTGAGGCGGATGCTTGGTTCGACCAGATGAAGTAATCGGTTTGATGCAATGCCAATGTATTGTTTTTATCTGCTGCGGCAGTCTGATAGGAGCTGGGCAGATGGTCACCGTAGAAAATCACGGTTATGGGTTTGTCCATGGCATTCAGCTGGTTCAGGAAGTCGATTGTTGCCTGATCGGTGATGCTCACGCCCTTTGCATAGGTATTGATTTGTCCGCGTTCGTAATCATTCAGGTTTTCGGTGACATTCGCCTGTTCGAACTGGTTGTTGAAGTACCAGTTGTCATAGGTCATGTGATTCTGCATGGTGACGAGCTGCAGGAACTGAGGGTGTTCCTCTTTGTTCAGTTGGTCGATGATGTTCTGGTATGAGGCTGCATCATTGACATATGGAGAATTGTCGGTTCTGTCTTGGTGTGTAATTGCTGGTTCGCTGTCCAGTGTGTAGAACTTATTGAACCCGAACTTCTTGTAGTTCGCGTCACGCAGATACATGTTCTTGTAATACGAGTGGAATGCCACGGAACCGGATTTGCCGTATTCGGCATTCCAGATTTGATTCCACGCGAATGGGTTCTTTTGATGCGGGACGAGCTCCTGGTACATGGATTGCATCGAATCGTCAAACAGGGCAAGATCCAATCCGGTGAGCGACTGGTACTCGATGTTCGCGGTGCCTCCGCCGAAGCCTGGGGAGAGCATCAGACCGGAGGTGGTTGTTTCTTTCAGGGCTCGGATGTTGGGCATCGGGTCTTCGGCCAAGGCGATGCCGGGCACGCGTGTTGGGTCGGAGAAGCTCTCCGAAAGAATCATGATGACGGTGTTATCGGTGAGGTTATTAGCACGCGTTCCATTAATCTGGTTTGCCTCGGAGCTGTATTTCTTGGCCAGCTCTTCCATCGTTTCCTGGCTGTACCCCTCGGGCTTATCCATGATTTTCGGGTGCGTGAGGCGCAGGAAATTGATGACAGGACCGTTGTTTGCTGCATCACCTTCGGCACTCCAGAGTTGCGGTGAATCACCCCAAGACTTTGCCCATTCATATCCCCAAGCTCCTGGAACACTGAGCGTCCATGTGAACGAGCACAGCAGCGTGATGCTCATTGCCGCTGCGATAATGCGGGTGACATTGCCGATAATCGTTTTCACGTTACGGAATGGACGCCACCAGTGGAATGGGATGACACAACGGCGTCCGTCTACGAATTGCAGTATCAGGCAGATGACCGTCAGCCAGATGAGCATGGTGATGGTGCCGTCTACCAATGCCTGACTGCTTTTGGGAATGAACGAAGTGATTTCGCCACCGTTGCCGCTGGACAGGAAGCTGAGATCGGAGGGGAGAATTGGTTCGTTGCGCAGTATTATCTTGATACTGTTCGCTACGGCGTACACGCTCATCGTGATGGCGAATACGGCGGTCGCCACCCAGAACCGGTTAATGACAAATACCAGCACCAAGTAGACCATGCCGAGAGCTAGGAAATTAAGAAGCCAGTTGAGCTTGTCTTCTTCTAGCCACATTTGCGTCACGAATCTGGTGAGTTGGCCGTTTACGCTGTTGAGAATCTTGGTAGTGCTATCCACCGCGTTCGGGTCGTCATACTTCGGCTCGGAATACATGCCCCACTGAATGAAGGTTACGGCTGCTGCGTCAATCAGCGCCATCACTACGACATACAACGTGTACGGACACTTTGGGCGTTTCTTCCATAGTTTGTGGAGCGCTACCGCAGCTGAAATCAGGAGTTGTGCGAATTTGGAAGTCAGAATAGGCGCAGCATTTGCTTTGATGAATTGGTTCAAACGGGCAAGCGATGCTTTGATTTTATTCGGTTTCTGTGGTTTCTTATGCTTTCGGCTATTGGTCTTTTTGCTTCTCTGGTCTTTTGCGGTGGTGTCTTCGGTGTCGGAATCTTTAGCGTTCGATTCAGCCTGAGCATTGTCGATATCGTCATTGCTGACTTCCGATGCAGAGTTCAGCGAATCAGCGCTGGTTTCGGCAATCCCAGTATCCGCAGAATCGGGTGTAGTGGTATCCAAATCCTCGATTTCGTCAGCGAGCACAGTAGTCTCTGCTGAATCTGTTTTGGGTTGGTGAACGCGGCGCCGAGAAGCAACAAACGTGAGCAATCCGACTCGCGGACTGAAACGGGACCTAGCCGATGATGCAGAATGATGGGCCGCCTCGGAAGAATCGGGAACCCCGAGCTGGGAGGTTCCCGTCTTCGTGCGATTGCCGCGCGTTTTGCACTGTCTGCTCACTGCCATTCACCTGTACCCTCGTCACAACAACGTACCCGCATATTGTAGCGATTAGTTATAATTAAATTCACTAAACGTTCACTGGGAGGATGCTGAGGGGTATTGGCGTAGTGGTCTACCGGCTAGGGGAAAATTATTCGTTGAGGAACGGTCCGGCCATGTAGATGGGCAAGTAGGTGATTCGCCCCCTCCGTGCTGGCGTGCGCAGGCCGAGCACATCGAGCGCGGTTTGCGTTTTGCGTAGGGGCGATTCGGTCAGTAGACTGACATCGTTGTAGAAAAGTTTGAACAAGTTCCGTTTCTTGCATATTTCGAGAGGCGTACATGGTTCGTCCACGTTATAGGCCGCGATGGTGACGCCCGCCCCGACAAGCCAGTCGAGGTCAGACGCTAATAACCGGTAAGCAGGATTAGATATTCTGCTTACACAAGTACTTGAAGAGCCAAAGCTATTCTTTCCATGGCCCATAATAGAGAGTGCCGGATTTTGGCCTAGACGATTCTTGAAGATAGTTCGCAAATCCATCGCATAGGTGGCTCAATCTTTTGCCATGAGGCTTCAGGAGGCTAAACGACAGCTTAAGAATCATTTACTGAGCGAGGTTGCCGATGAAGTAAATGCTAGGCGTGAAGAAAAGCAAGAGTCGGAGGAGCAAGCTGTTGTTATCAAAGGAACAGATGCTGATCAATCCGGACAAACCATTAAAGGATTAGAGAAACGCATTGAAGGCAACCGACAACTCCTTGAGCAGACTCATAGCGGTGTCACAATGCTCAATCGGTATATTACTTCGTTCTTGGGGGCGCGATGAGATTGGATTTTGCTCGCGTGCTAATGGAGAGAGCGGACTTCTTAGAGGCTTCTGCTACTTTCGTGGGTTAGATCGTGGGTTGTGGTAGTCGGATGTCGAGTCCACCGCATCGGAGCGTGATCAGGGCGGTGAGGTTGTCGACGTGGTGGAAGCCGTAGGCCATGCGGATGGTGACTTTGATCCTGTTGTCGGACGCCTCGAGCCTGGCGTTGGAGTAGCCCAGCTCGATGGTCCTGAGGATGTCGGGCCGGCGCCTGCGAATCTTCCTGGCGAGTTCCGTGATCTCGGGGATGCGGCTGTGGGACGCCCAGAACACCCAGTGTTTCAACTCGCCCCTGGCCTGTTCGAGCGGGTGTCTGAGCAGGGTGCGGAGGAGTTCCCTGAGCTGCCAGGCGCGGTGGAGCTGGCCCTTGGGGTCCGTGTTCCGCAGTGCCGCGAGGGTTTCGTGCTGATTGCGGTGACGCCTGCCGGGCATATTCCAGACGTATGGGCGCACACGTATCGCATCGACGGCATTGTTAACGGGGATGTGCTGGCTCGGCCGGTCGACTCGACCAGCATCCTGCATTCGGGCAGCGGCAATGTGGGCGGGTGCGTGAGCCGTGATTGGATTCAGTTCGCCATCTCGGCCGATTCCATGGCACAGGCGCTGTGCCTATTGTTCGCGTGCCTGCTGTTTTCCTGCATGGCCGACCCGCGCGCCGGCAACGGACGATTGGCCGCGCTCATGACCGTGGGCGCGCTGATGGGCATGTCGAAATTCACGTTCACTCCGCTTCTGCTGCTGGGATTCCTGGCTTTGATACCGTGGCATAGCGCCGTATCCGAATCTACAGCCGTACCTTCCGCAGCAGACGCTGCACGGGCTTAAGCACCACGGTATCGGCAATCACCGCAAATAGCAGCGCCGCCAGCAACGTAGCGCCAAACATCAGCACGCTGATACCCGCATACGACCATCCGTCCGTAGGCACGGGAATCCTCGGGCCAATCAGCACCTTGGACAGTGGCGAGTGCACCAGATAGATCGTGTAGGAGTATCCCGCCAGCCAGGTGATCGCCTTGCGCAGCCGCTCCGACGTGATGTGCACGTCGTACCGGAAGAACAGGAACGTCGCCATTACCACCATCGCGAAGGAGACCGTGACCGTGCGGCCAACCTGCATCTGCTGGCCGGCGAACAGATATGGCGTGGCAACGGTCCAGGCCAGGGCGAACGGCGCCAACGCATACACGCCGCGCCGTATACGCGCGGACGGCGGATAGTATTCCAACACGAATCCCAACAGATAGTAGACCAGCAGTCCCCGCCAGGGGAACGACTGCAGGAACGTCAACGGATATCCGACAAGATCGCATATATGCTCGGCAGCGGCCACGGCGGCGGCCAGCCCGACCAGCAACCAGGCTCCCGACCGGCCTATCGTACGCATCATCGCGGCCAGGAACGGCGTCGCCAACACGAACCCGGCGAGCATGAACACGAACCAGTACACGGAATCGTCATACCCGGAAAACAGATCAAACAACGTTCCAGACACAGCGCCGCCAACCGAACGATGATCAATCACCAGGTAGGCAACGAATCCCATGCCACCCGCATACAGCAGATACGGCACAATCAGCGAGACGAAACGTTTGTAGTAGTAGCGCACGTACGGCGCGAGGCTGCTGGGATCGGCTTGGCCCGCACCGCCGCCTGCCCGGGCATCAGAGCCAGAGCCCGGCAGGTTGCCCGACGAGCGGGTGCTCACCGGCCGGTCGGCATCGAATGTCAGGTTGAACCGGCCGGACACCATAATGAACAGCGGATTGCAGACCATGAACAACGCGAACAGCACGGATCGCACCGTTTCCGCGCTGCCGGCGAGGGTCATCTTGACGGGCATGTAGTTGTTGATCACGTGGACGCCGATGACCAGACACATCGCCACCACGCGCAGCAGATCGTAGTTCACGTCGCGCGGCTTGCCGGCGACGCCGGAAACGGAATCGGGCATGGTCATCACATGGATCCCGCCAGGGACTTCAGATCGACCGGGCAGCTGATCTGGCTCTTCAACTTGTCCAAGGCGTCCAGGCCGGCCGAGGGATCGGAGGACGCGTCCTTATGCGCGTCGTTCTTGCCGCCGTCCGCGCCGCCGTCCGCGCCGCCGTTCGCACCATCGGCACCGTTCGCACCATCGGCGCCGTTCGTATCCGCCGTGCACTCATCGGTCACATTACCGTTGGAGCCCGTCTCGACGCCATCCGCATTCACCACCGGCGTGGTTACCACGTTCAGTGGATGTGTGGCATCGCTGCTGACCCGAACGGTATAAGCAATCGTCAATTCTTTTCCGGGCTCGATCCACTGCTGGTTGAACATAATGTACTGACGGTCATACAGGCTCGCGGTGTTGGTACCCCATGAATCTATATCAGCCTGCACAGCGGTGATCTCGCCACCGTACGGAGCGGTAAGCACCACGCGGTACAACATGCCGCCGAGCACTGGATTCTCCGAGCCGCCATTAACGAAATCAGGCAACGATTCGGCCTTAGCCTTAGTCAGCGTGTTCTTCATGGTGAAGGTGACCGTGTATTCGTCACCGAGCTGATCTTCCGTAAACTGACCCAGATGCGTGTTACGCACGGCTGTCGTGATGCGCTTATCCAGCACGCCAGAATACAGGGCGTTCTGGCTGGCTGAGGCGTCGCCGCAGGTTTTTGTAACCGTGGTGGAGGTCTTCAGATACCAATCCTGCTTGCCTTGCTGCAGCTCCGAAAGATAGATGCCGGCTTCGGGCACCTGACTGTCAGCAGACAACTCGCCACTGGCCTTATCGTCGATAAGTCCGGTGGCAATCAGCGCCTCCTGCTCATCCGGATCAGCCATCCATAGCTTGAAATGACCGCTAGCGCTGGTATCTCTAATTGCCTTCAACAGCGGGGATGCGGTAGAGGCATTCGCGTTGCCAAGCACATGGTTCATAATTGCTTGAGCCGCTTCGGAAACGAAGTTGTTCTGCTGCTCGAAGTCCGGGTAATCCGTGTACAGGTCTGAAGCGAAGAACGGCACCGTGGTGGTGCTATCCAGCACTCGGCCGTCCGAAAGCTTGACCTCGCCTGTGGCTCCCAGCAATGCCTGGAGAAATACGGGATCGAGTGACAATACACCCGCTACGTTCTCGTCTTCGTTGCCTTTCTGATACAGCCACATGTATTTGTTCATCTGTGCCACACGCTGGAATTCGGGGTCGATGGTCGTGGTGGCCGGGTACTGGTCAAAAGTGCCACCAAATACCTGGCGCTCCTTCAGCACCGTATCATCCATTGGCTCCTCAGGAATGTCCCAACCAGAAGTGGTGGCGAAATCACCGATGGTAATCGTGCCCTTATCTGCCGTGATTGCGGCGATGGTGCCTACCATGCCGCCCGCCGAACGTAGCTCGGCCGGGTTCTGCACCATCACCAAATACGTGCGCTTGCCGTCCTCGCCAAGCAGTTGCGGTAGCAAGTTAATGAGGCCATCGTATTCGCCGAGCATCGAATCCACGGTCTTGAGCGCAGCCTTTTCGGTTTCGAGCACGGTGGCCACCTTGGCGACGCTCGGAGTCGGCACCTTGTTGAGCTTGGTGAGCTGCTGCGAGATATCCTTATGCGCCTGCTTGACGATATCCGGCATATCCATCAGGGCGCTGACGTCCACCGAGCCATTCTTCAGGGAGAAGCCCTGCAATCGTTTGGACAGGTTCAGCAGATCAGTGAACGGACCGTTGACCAGCGTATCCACGGAAGCCAGCATTTCGCGGGCGGCGGTGATGTCGCTTCCGAATCGCGAATGGTCGCGGAAGAAGTCCCACTGTGGGCCGTTCAGCTCCGCATTGAGATCATTGGTGGCATTGACCAGCTCTTGGGAGATGTCCGACAGACTCTTATCGCTGCCACAGCCAAGTGCCGAATTGGCCAGACTTTCGGCGGATGTCAGCACGCGCTGCGCATCCGTGGCCATTCTCGAGACGGATGCCGCGTAGAGCGTGCCCACACAGGTGACGCTGGCCAGCAACGTCAGCAGCAGTACAACCACCACTCGCGCCCATATCGGCGTACGGCTGATCAGCGAACGGCCGTTACCACCCACGTGCTGGGGAGTCTTCAGGTTTACGGGACCCGTCTGCTGATTCACAGCGCTATTCGTAGATGCGGAGCGATTGAATTTTCCGTTACCGGCATGACGTCTTCTCCTACGCCCCACAGCCTTATGGCTCGAATGCCCTGAAGTGAATCGCATACTTACCCTGCCCGAAAATCTGCTCAGCTCATACTCTTATCCAGCGGCGCGAGGCCACGCTTCCGGATGCCGGACTCCGGGCAAATCCGGAATCGCAGACATGCCGGAGCACACGTGACGCCACGCATATCTCATGCCAGTGTACCGATGCCACCGAAATAGACCGAGGATTTATCCCATACTGGGTGCAAATCCCCGCATGACCACCACATCGCTGTCAGAATGTTCTCAGACTTCATTGAGGGGTATAACAGTATTGCGCAAGAAAACGGTCACTAAACGCAACAATAGTTAGAGCCGTATTGATTTGTTCGGCTTAGGAGAACGGGAGAGGTAATTACATGTTCGTCCTCAGCAACGCCTGGCGGGCCCTGACACGTTCTAAAGGACGTACGGCCCTGACTGCGTTCATCACCTTGGCGGTCACCTTCGGCACAGTCGCCGGACTGGCCATCATTCAAGAAGATACCAACGCACACACCACCGCGTACGATCAGCAGAAGGCCACGTTGGCCATTCGCCCGACTGCGGCTACGTGGAAGAAGGTCTCCGCTACGGACTCGGCTTCCACCAAGCATTACATGACGTGGACCTCATACACCGAATACGCCACGCTCGTCCAGTCGGCCACCAACTCGTTGAACTTCACGGTTACCGAAACCGTGCCGGCCCGCGTGAGCGGTGATTTGAAGGCCCTGGACGGCGGATCGCTGGGCTTGGCCTCCGATGACGAGACCGGCGGCCAGCTCATTTGGCGAGCCTTCTGGACCAAGGATTCCGCCAAGGCCAGCGACCTCGGCACCTTCGAAATCGTGGACGGCAAGGACCTGAGCTACAACAACCAGTCCTCCAACCCGAACACCACCGGCGCACTGGTCTCTGAAGCGTTTGCCTCCGCCAACAACCTGAAGGTGGGCGATACGCTCGAGGTGGCGGCCGCCTCGGACGCCAAGACCACGGCCAAACTCAAGGTGCGCGGCATCTACAAGTACACATCCGAATCCGCCGTCGCCAATCCGGTGACGGCCGCCCGCAACCGCGAGAACGCGATCTTCACCAACTATCAGACCTTCGCCAAGGCCGGACTCGACCCACAGTCCACCGACAAGACCGTCTCCGGCTGGGCAGTCCCGGATCTGGACGTGGTGTTCGACGCCGGTGATTCCGCTACATACAAGTCCTTGGTATCCACCCTCAAGAAGTCCAAGCTGCCCGCCAAGGGTTACGAGTTCTCTTCCCCCTCGCTGGAATCCTACAACGCTTCTCTGGAGCCGCTGGATACGCTATCCTCGCGCGCGAAGACCGGCACCATTGTGTTGGTTGCCGTGGGCGGCGTGCTGTTGCTCATCCTCGTGCTGTCGGGCGTGTGGGCGTCCAAGCGTGACGACGAGATCGGCATGGCACTGGTGTCCGGCGTCACTCGCGGGCGTTTGGGATGGCAGTTCATGCTGGAAGTGTTCATCGTCACCCTGCCCTTCTACGTGATTGGTCTGGTCGGAGGCGCGTTCGCCGCCAATCCGATCGGATCTGCCCTGGCATCCGGCCATGCCACCCCGGTGACATCGGGCCTGATTTGGACCATGGTCTGGTATGGACTGGGTTCAATCCTGATCCTGGCGATTCTTGCCGCCCTGCGCCTTGCGTTCTTCAGCGCGAACAAGCTGTTTGCCGCCGATGGCGACTGGGGCACCGTGAGCGAGACCAACAAGACGACCACCACAACCGACGATGCGGAGGCACAGGCATGAGCGACAGGAACAACGATCAGGAACTCGAGAAGACCACTGACGCAACGGCTGACGAAGCGACTTCTGAGACTGAGACGAACGACGCCATTGAATCCGTTCCAGCTGACTCCATGCAGTTCAGCGTGACCTTCGATGACGTTGATGACGAAGGCACTGTTGACGATGGTATTTACAGCGCACTGGCATCTGCCGAAACCGGAGAAACCGACGAGACCAGCGAGGCCGAAGCAGACGCCATCGCTTCGGCCAACGCATCCGCCGAAGTGACCGAGCGTAATGCCGCCCGCGTCAACGAAACACTCCGACTGGCCAAAACCGATCACAAAGACGCATTGGCCGAGCATGCGGAGCCTCAGGGCAAAGCGTCCGAACCCACCATGACGCTGGCCTCACGTATCGATCGCGTGTTGGTGGGCGGCGGTTCCGACGACATTCTGCTCAAGACCTACCCGACCTTCGCCCTGAACAAGGTGACGGTCGCCGGACCCAAGGGCAAGGTCAACATCCTCGATGGCGCGAATTTCTTCTGCTATTCCGGACACGCATACGCGCTGCTGATCAGCGACGACCCCGATTCGGGCATCACCGCCGACGCCAAGCGTCGCGCGCTGATGGGCGTGATGAGCGGTTTGACCACGCCGGCGTCTGGCACGGTGATGAACAAGAGCGCCAACATTGTTGAGCTCGAGCCCGTGGAACTGCGCGGCCACCGTCTGGGCATCGTACCGCAGCTGCACGCCGTGCAGCCGAAGATCGACGCCGAACAAAACGTGCTGTACGCCATGAATGCGTCCAACCGCAACTTCCTGAAGCCCAAGCCGGTAATCGCCCGCGAACTGCTGGCCAAGGTCGGCTTCTCTGAGGCCACCAGCGGCGTGGCCGTCGGCACATTGCCTTTGGTACAGCAGCGTTTGGTGGCCATCGCCCGTGCAATCAGCACCGAAGCCGAAGTGCTGATCCTCGACGAGCCGACACGAGGGCTGAACGCGGATGACGAGGTGACCGTGTTCGCCGCGCTGGCCAAGCTGGCGCACACCGGTGACCCGAAGCACTGCGTTATCGTGCTCACTGCGTCGCGCGAAATCGCCGAAGCAGCCGACACACTCTTCGAAATCTGATGTTCAGACCATAGAGCCCCCTGTGATTCGTATTGCCGAATCACAGGGGTTTTTCAATGCTGCGGCTCATTGCCGCGCTAATCTGAGGATAAATCTGACCGTACGAGGCGAAACCTGATAATTATGACCGGATATATTCCCACACTGGAGCAGATCGACGAATTGCACCGCAAAATCGCGCCGTCCAAGGCGGCGTACGAGCTGGTGCACACGCATTGCGTGATTGTAGCGACCATCGGCTGCCAGATCGTGCGCCGGCAGAACGCGCTGTTCACGCGCCGCTGCACATTACCGAAGGACGCGGAGGTACCGCCCACCGCAGGCGTCACCGGCGGCCATGTGCCGCCGCGTCTGCTCGACGAGCATTTGGTACTCATCGGCGGACTGCTGCATGACATCGGCACCTACCGCGTGTTCAAGCATGACGGCTCTGACGGCGAACCGCTCAAATTCAGCAAGAAACGCTACATTCTGCACGGTCTTAAGGGCTACGAGTATCTGCTCGACGAGGGCGTGGACGAGTCCATCGCCCAGTTCTGCCGCAACCATACCGGCGTGGGACTTACGCGCGAGGATGTGGTGCGCCAGGAGCTGCCGTTGCCACCAGCCGACTATGTGCCGATGAATCTCGAGCAGGAAGTGGTGATGTACGCCGACAAGTTCCATAGCAAGTCAGTGCCGCCGAAGTTCCTGCAGGTCGAGGCGTATACGGCCCGAGCCGAGCGATTTGGCGGAGAGAACAAACAGCGATGGCTGGATCTGGTGGCCAAGTATGGCGTGCCGGATATTCCGGCGTTGGCGGAGAAGTATGGGATGCGGATGATTTGAGGCTCTAGGGGTCTCTCCCCCAAGGCAGCCTGTCGGCTGACAGCCCCTTCGTCAGAGGGGGCTTATGAAGCTATTTCAGATGGAACGGAGACGGTAGGTGCCGTTGCGGTTGGAGGCGATGATCATCTGGTCGTTCTCCAGCACGTTCCAGCCTTCCTGCTCGTAGCCGGAAGAGGAGACCACCACACCGGCGGAGTCGCCGTTGTCGTCGCGCAGCTCACGGTAGCGCATCACACGGTAGTCGGCGGCCTGCTCGCCACGGCCGTACTCATCGTAGATTTCCACGATGCGCGGGCTGGTCTTCTCACGACCGGCGGCGCACAGGGCGATGAGCTGGTCCTCGGACTGAATCATGCAGTTGTAGCTGGACTTCGGGTAGGCTTGGCGCAGTTCGCGCACGGCCTGGGCCACGGCCTCGTCGAGCGAGAAGCCGAAGCCGATGTATTCCAGAATCACCGCGAAGAAGATGGCGGAGTCGGAACGGCCGCCGGTGGAGAGGAACACGCTGTGGTTCACCGGGTATGAGCGGTTGGTGACGATGTTGCGGCCATTGGCGTCCGAGATATCGCCGTTGTGGATGAAGCTCAGGCCGTTCGCATAGAACGGGTGCTGGTTCTCCATGATGAGCGGCAGATTGGAACTTGCCAAGCGCAGGTGCCAGATGGCACCGCGAGACGGTTCGTCGGCCAGCGCCTCAAACGTGCTGTCATGACGGGCCGCGATGGTCGACTTGTAGATTCGGGTGCCGGTTTCCGGGGTGGGTGCGCCACCGTCGCGCACGTGCGGTGCTTCGGCAGGATCGGAAAGCTGGGCTACACCCCAGCCATCATTGTGGATTTCAGACAGTTCACGGAAATCCTCGACATTGTCTTGCCCCAACACAGCGTTGAGACTCAGGTTGAAGCCTGCCGTCGCGTATCCCAGTAATCTGCACATGGTATTTCAACTTACCGAAACCGTGTGGCGACGTGCGGCGACCGTTATAGGCATTCTTTATAGAGCGCATCAGCGCCGCTGCAAACTGGTATGTTATCGCTTCTGTTTGGCGGAGCGCTGAGGCTTGGCGGCGGTTTTGCCGTTCTCGGCCTTGCCCTTATCGCCCTTATCGCCCTGCTCAGCGGGCGCATCGGCGGCAGCGGCCTCAGCGGTCTTCCGCGCCTCGGCCGATACGGCGGCATCGAGCTCCTGTACCAATCGCCCAAGCCCGGACGTGGTGTCCATCGGGTCAGGGACGGCGGCCGGGTCGGCCACTGCACGAGTCGGCGTGGGCGTCGGGATGGTCTTGGCCGTATCGGTGCGCTTCAGACGCGGTGGGCGGCGGGTGGAGACGAACAGCGGCTGCACCTCGACCAACGGGTTGTAAGGTGCCAGACCGAACCACTTAACCGGCGAGCCGGCCATGTGGCGGATTGCGTACTTGGCTTGCAACGACAGGGCACCGCGTGCGGAAACCTTGGATTCCGGCATCAGGGCCTTGTGAATCAGCACGTAACGGATGGTGCCGATGTCCGGATCGGCGTCGACCTTGGGGTAAATCGACTTCTGCTTAGGCAGTTCGCCGGTTTTGGACAGGTCGTGCATGATCTGGTGGATGTACGCCGGGATGGACTGCGAAACCTTGAATCCCAGACGGAAGCGCACGCGGTAGATGTAGTTCGTGCCGAAGTCCTCCACCGAGTATTCACGGGTGAACGGCTCGTCGGTGGTTTCCACGCTGACTGCCCACCAAGCACGGGCGCGCTTGGGGTGGTCGGCGAAGATGGAGAAGAAGATGTCCGTGTCGAGTCGCTTGGTCTCCGAGTCGGAGGTCAGGTACACGATGTTGTCCGCAAAATACGGGATGCGGAAATCACTGTGCAGCTTGTCGAGCGCGGGTAGGAAGTCGTGGGGCCGCATGTGACGGCGTTGCGCACGTTCGAGCTTGGTGCCCTCATTCCACGTGTACATGACGAACAGAATCGCGGCGGTCAGCAGCATGGTGAACCAACCACCATGCAGGAATTTGGCCATAGACGCGATGAAGAACATGGCCTGAATCGCCAAGAACAGCACGGTGAACACGATGGCACCGACCCGCTTGCCGGAATGCCATAGGTAGACGCCGAGCAACACGGTGGTGGTGATCATCGTAATGGTCAACGCCAGTCCATATGCGGCAGAGATGTGTTCCGAATCCTTGAAGATGGCGAGTACGGCCAGTGTGGAGACGCACAGCACGCCGTTGACCACCGGAATGTACAGCTGGCCACGCGTGCGGGCCGGGTACCGCACCTGCAGATGAGGCATCCAATTGAGGCGGGTGGCTTCGGAGACCATGGTGAACGCGCCGGTAATCAGGGCCTGGGAAGCGATCACGCCGGCCGAAACAGACAGAATCACGGCCAGATAACGTACGTTCGGAGACATCATCTGGAAGAACGGGTTGAGTGACTCCATCGCAGTGTATTGCGGGTTATCGCTATTGGCCAGCATCCACGCACCTTGGCCGAAGTAGTTGAGCACCAGCGCAACCTTGATGAATGGCCAAGTGAAGTAGATGTTGCCGCGCCCCACGTGGCCCATGTCGGAGTACAGCGCCTCGGCACCGGTGGTCGAGAGGAACACGGTGCCCATAAGGGCGATGCCGGCAGCATTGTTCGGGCTGAACAGGAATTTGATGCCGTACACCGGGTTCAGGGCCTCGAACACAGACCAGTCGTTAGAGAGATTCGTGACGCCCACGATGGCGAGGAAGCCGAACCAGACCAGCACCATCGAGCCGAATACTTTGCCGATGCTTTCGGTGCCGCGCGACTGCACGGAGAAGAGAATCACGATGATCACGACGGTGATCATCAGGGTCAGGCTTGGGTTTTCGTCGAACAACCCTTCCAATGGCGGCAGGGTCTGCAAGCCTTCGACTGCGGAACTGATGGAAACCGCCGGGGTAAGTACCGAATCCGCGAGGAATGCCGCGCCGCCGAGCATGGCGGGAATCGCGAGCCATGCGCCGTACTTGCGAATCAACGAGTACAGTGCGAAGATGCCGCCTTCGCCATTGTTGTCGATGCGCATGGCGATGAGCACATATTTGACGGTAGTGATCAGCGTAATCGACCAGAAGACCAGCGACAGCATGCCGAGCACGGCCTCTCGGTCTACGCTGCCAAGCCCTCCCTGACCGGCAAGGAAGGTCTGCGCGGTGTACAAGGGCGAGGTGCCGATGTCGCCGTACACCACGCCGAGCGCCACGATTGCCATGCCCCAGGTGACCTTGTCTGGGCTGGATTGCAGGCGGGCCCACCATCGACCGAGGCCGCCTTTCGACCATGCGCTGGCGATTTTCTCGGCTTCTTTGGTTTCAGCTTCCCTCTGCTTGGCGAGTGCCTCGCGCTCCTCCTTGGTGAGAGTGCGGCGGGACACCTTGGGAGCGTTGGTAAAGGTGTCGGCCCTCAGCAGTGCTTCTTCTTCCTGTCGGGCCTTGGCTTTGGCGGCGCCAGCCTGGGCTGTCTGGGCCTTTGAGGCTTTTTGGGCGCGTGCGGTCCTTTGGTTCGACTCAGCCATACGTTCAGTCCTCCATTGAGGTGGAGATCATCCCCCTCGCTTATGTCAAACACATCATGATAGACCTCGTTCACAATTCTGACAAATTTTACAAGTCAACACATCGTCTCTACACGCGCCGCGACGGCCGCACACCCGGCCCTCACAGTCCGTATACGGCGCGGGCGGTATCGCGGGTGCCGCGCGCCACATCCGCGATGGGCAAGTCGAGCGTATCGGCCATGGCCCGCAAGGTGTAGGGAATCATGTACGGCGCGTTGGTGCGGCCACGATACGGCATGGGCGTCAGATACGGCGCGTCGGTTTCGACCATCGCATGGTCCAGCCCCACAATCCGTAGCGATTCGCGGATACCGTCATTGCCTTTGTAGCTCACGGTGCCGGAGAAGCTCAGATACCAGCCATGTTCGCGCGCGATCTCGGCCATCTCACGGTCGCCGGAATACGAGTGGAATACGGTGCGTTCGGGCGCGCCGTCGGCCAGCAGGGTTTCGATGACCTCGCGATGGGAGTCGCGGTCGTGAATCTGCATGGGCAGGCCCAGTTCCTTGGCCAGGGCGATATGCGCGCGGAAAGCCTCGCGCTGCAGTTCCTTGGCACCTTCGCCGGTGCGGAAGAGGTCCATGCCGGTCTCGCCGATAGCCACCACTTGCTCGGGGTATGTGGTGGCGAGGCGATGTACTTCGGCGAGCGCGTCCTCGAAAGACGTGTCATGGTAAGGCTTGTATTTGAGGGGCAGACCATCCGGCCCCGGCACACCGCGATGCCCGTGGAGCACGGACTCATTGGGGTGTATTGCGAGCGCCGCGTGCACATTACCCGGATGATCGAGGGCCATCTGGACGGCGGTCATCAGGTGCGGCAGCTCGCAACCGCAGTCGATAATACCCCCAATGCCGACAGATTGCGCCTGCGCCAGCAATTGGTCGACGTCGTACACCGGGACTTCGGGCTGTCCCTTCTCCTGCGCCTCATGGCTCATAGCGCGCGCGAAAGGGATTACGGAGGCCACGTGAGTGTGGTTGTCGATGGTCTGGGCATCGTCCGGCAATGCTTCAGGTGCCGGGGCCCAGCTACGGTCGCGATGGTGGTGCTTGCTCATGGTTTCTCAGTGTAGGCTGTTTCTCAGTGTAGGCTACCGCCAGCAACGCTCGTAAGGCAGTCCGGTAAGACGTTCGACTACACGACGGGTATCGTCGGTCACGCCCGCCTGAACTTGCCGTTTCTTGCCACGAGCGCAACATTCCCGGGAGAGTAGCGCAACCGGCAAGCGAGACGGTCGCCATCCTGCCGCCTTTTTCTGCATCATCAGCCCATTTTCTGCCTCATTTTGATAAAATATGATGCAGAAAAGTTCGTATGATGCAGAAAATGAGGCAGTATGAGATCATTTGACTACATCGAATCAGGTAAGACGTTGCTCACCCCGCACACCACGAGTTTGCTTGCCGCTATTCACGAGGCAAAAGGGCGTCAAAGCATACAGACAACGATCAGACCGGATATATTGGGGACGCTGGTTGCCGTCGCGCGCATCCAAAGCACAGATGCCTCAAACCGCATCGAAGGTATTTCTACCAGCGATAGCAGGCTCAACGATCTCGTCTCGGAGAAAGTCACACCGCGCAATCGCAATGAAGAAGAAATTGCCGGTTACCGTGACGCGCTATCGGTTATTCACGAAAGCCACGACTATATTCCGATTACCCCGAACGTCATTCTTCAACTGCACCGCGACCTCTTCCGACACACACCACTGACCTTTGCGGGGCATTTCAAGGACAGTGACAACGTCATCATCGAACGAGATGCACACGGGACCAGCACCGTGCGATTCGCCCCACCGTCCGCACTTGTCACACCGGAACTGATCGAACGCGCGTGTTCCGCCTACACGCAAGCAATCCGAGATGGACATACCGATCCATTGCTTGCCATCGCCATGTTCATTCTCGATTTCATCTGCATACATCCGTTCAATGACGGCAATGGCCGTATGAGTCGGCTACTCACGCTCCTGATGCTGTGCCGCAATGGCTATATGGTCGGCAAATACATCAGTATCGAACACCTTATCGAGCAAAGTAAACGCACTTATTATGAGGCGATGACCGCAAGCACCCAAGGATGGGACGACAACGCCAATGATTATGCGCCATTCACGAACTACCTGCTTGGCATCATACTGTCCGCGTGCAAGGAATTCGACGAACGCATCAATCTCGCGGCAGGCGGCAGAGCGCAGGGAGCACCGCGAGTAGCCACCAAGGGAACGCGGATTGAAGCACTGCTTGATCAATCCCTAGTGCCACTCTCCAAGGCCGATATTCTCGCTCGCATGCCCGATACCAGCACCACCACCATTGAGCGCACGCTGAAATCACTGTTGGACTCCGGTACGATCATCAAAATCGGTGCTGGTCGCAGCACCCGCTATGTGAAACGCCGCTAAACGCATCCTTGTGCGCAACATCTCGTCACTCTTCCGGCGCTCCACTGGCCACGCGAATCATCGCGTACTGGGACTCGTAGAGGCGGTAGTACGCGCCCTTGGCGGCGAGCAGCTGCGCGTGCGAGCCGTGCTCGACGATCTGGCCGTGATCGATGTAGAAGATCTCGTCCGCGTTCTCGATCGTCGACAGGCGGTGCGCGATGATGAAGCTCGTGCGCCCCTTGAGCAGATGCTGCAGGCCGGCCTGCAGCGCCTCCTCGGTGCGCGTGTCGATGTTGCTTGTCGCCTCGTCCAGGATCAGGATACGCGGGTCGGCGAGCAGCACGCGCGCGAAGGCGATGAGCTGGCGCTGGCCGGCCGACAGGGTCGATCCGCGCTCCTCCACCACCGTGTCGTACCCGTCGGGCAGTTCCATGATGAACTCGTGCGCGTGCACGGCCTTCGCCGCCGCCTCGATTTCCTCGTCGGTGGCGTCGAGCTTGCCGTAGCGGATGTTCTCGCGCACGTTGCCGGAGAAGATGAAGGTGTCCTGCAGCATCACGCCCATCTGCCGGCGCAGCGATGCGAGCGTCACGTCGCGCACGTCGTAGCCGTCGATCGTCACCGAGCCCTCGGACACGTCGTAGAAGCGCGACAGCAGGTTGATGATCGTCGTCTTGCCGGCGCCCGTCGGGCCGACCAGCGCGATTGTGCGCCCCGGTTCGACGTGGAAGTCCACGAGGTTGAGGATGTTGCGGCCGTCCTTCTCGTAGCGGAACACCACGTCGTTGAAGTCGACGCGCCCGCGGATCTGCGGCAGGTCCGCCGCGTCGGGCTTGTTGCGGATCTCCGGCGTGACGTCGAGCGTCTCGAAGATGCGCTCGAGGTACGCCGAGCAGGTGATGAGCTGGTTGTAGAAGTTGCCGATGTTGATCACCGGATTCCAGAAGTTGTTCGCGTAGCCGACGAACGCGATGAGCACGCCGGTGGTCACGTTCACGCCCCCGAAGCCCATCACGCCGACGAAGTAGATGAACGAGATGGTCATCACGGAGATGGTCTGCACGCCCGGCCACATGAGGAACTGGATGTGCACGGCGTGCATCCACGCGGAACGCACCTCGCCCTGCTGTTCCTGGAAGGTCCTGAACTGGGCCTGCTCCTGTGCGAAGGTCTGCGTGGTCTTCACGCCGGCGATCGACTCGTGGATGTAGGCGTTCAGGTTGCTCTGCTTGTTGGAGAGCTTCTGGAAGGCGCGCCGCTGGAAGATCTGCAGCACGCGCACCCAGATGATGAGCACCGGGAACAGGATCAGGCTCCACAGGGCCAGCTGCCAGTCGATCACGAACATCACGATCAGCGTGATCACGAAGGTGAACACGTCGGAGATCACGTTGATCAGACCGGAGCTCAGCGTGTCCGAAAGCGTGTTCACATAGTTGACCACGCGGATCAGGATCTTGCCGTGCGGGCGCGAATCGAAGTAGCTGAAGGGCAGCGTCTGGATATGCGTGAAGATATCGCGGCGCATGTCCTTGAGCATGAGCTGGCCGACGCGCGTGATCGCCACCGTGCGGTAGCGCAGCCCGAACTCGTACAGCACGATCAGCGCGGCGAGGATCACGGCGAGGATGCCGAGCTTGCCGAGGTCCTTGTTCGGGATCGCCTCGTCGATCATGATCTTGGTCAGGTACGGCACGGCGACGACGATGCAGCTCATCGAGATGACGACGACGAGAATGCGCGCCACCTGTGCCATATACGGTTTGAGATATTTGCCGACGCGCAGGATGTCCCGGAAGTTGATCTGCTCCTCGAGTTCCTCATCCTCGCGGTATGTATTGCGTTGTGCCATAAGTCCTCTTCTAAAACCCCTGTGCGGCGCCGGACTGGAGTCCGAGCTGCTTGTGGTAGATGTCCCAGTAGCGGCCGTGTGCGGCCACGAGTTCGGCGTGGGTGCCGCGTTCGACGATACGTCCGTGCTCGAGCACCAGAATCAGGTCGGAATCCTTGACCGACGAGATGCGGTGGGCGATGGCGACGATGGTCTTGCCGCCGTCCATCTCCTTGAGGTGCTTCTGGATCTCCGCCTCGGTCTCCATATCGACGGCCGAGGTCGTATCGTCCATAATCAGGATCGACGGATTGTCCGCGAGCGCGCGGGCCAGCGACAGGCGCTGCTTCTGCCCGCCGGACAGGCCCACGCCGCGTTCGCCCACGACGGTGTCATAACCCTGTGGCATCGACCTGATGAAATTGTCCGCGCCGGCGATCTGGGCCATTTTCTGGATATATCGGTCGTCGCTATCACCGCTGGCACCAAAACCGATGTTGCCGCCGATGGTGTCGGAGAACAGGAAGGTATCCTGCGCCACGATGCACACCTGCGAGCGCAAGGTGGCCAGCGGCCAGTCGCGTGCGTCGATGCCGTCGATGAGCACATGGCCAACGGTCGGGTCGTAGAAGCGGGAGATGAGGCTGACGAGCGTGGACTTGCCCGCGCCGGTTTCGCCGAGGATGCCGAGCTTGGAGCCGGCGGGCACGGTGAAGTCGAGGTCCTTGAGGATCGGGGTCTCCGGGTCGTCCGGGAAGGCGAAGCTGACGTGGTCGAAGCGGATGTCGCCCTTGATGTGCAGCGGGCAGGACTTGCGTTCGGTGGACTGCTGGGCACCGGATGTTCCGGAAGCCACGGGCGCTCCGGTAGCCCCGGTAGCCTCATCATCGTGCTTGACTTGCTCGACGATCGTGACCGCCTGCTTGACGGCTTCGACCGCGTCGGGCTTCTCCACGATGCGCGGCTGTTCGGTGAGCAGCTTGCGGATTTTGATGCAGCTGGCGTTGAATCGCTGCCAGTCGTTGATCAGCCAGCCGGACTGGCGCACCGGGCCGTCGATCATCCACAGGAAGGAGTTGAAACTCACCAGATTGCCGAGGGTCATGTAGCCCTTGATGACCAGAAAGCCGCCGAGGCCGAGGGTGATGAGCTGCAGCGAGAAGCCGAGGCCGTCCAGCCACGGCATGTACTTGCGCGAGTTGTAGGCCAAGGCCATGTTGCACTGCATGTAATCGTCGTTGTGCTCGTCGAACTTTTCGGTCTCGTACGGTTCGCGCACGAATGCCTTGACCACACGGTTGCCCTCGATGTTCTCTTCGACCATGGAGTTGAGGGAGGCCAGCGAGTTGCGGATGGCGAAGAACAGCGGGTGGGCGTGCGTGGACAGGCCGCGCGTGAGCACAAAAATGAACGGCGTGACGCAGGCCAGGACGAGCGCGAGTCGCCAATCGATGGCGAACATCACGCACAGGGCGCCCACGAACATGACCACGCAGTCGGCAATCTGATAGCTCACCCAACTCAGGCAGTGGCGGATCGCGTCGGTGTCGGAGGTCAGGCGGCTCATGATGTCGCCGGTGCGTGTGTGGTTGAAATACGTGAAGTCGAGCTCGTGCAGCTTCTCGTATTCGTCGGAGACGAGGCGGTAGACCGAGTTCTGGCCGAAACGCTCCATCCACATCTGGTAGCCGTATCGCGCGCCCACGCGGATGATGGTCATGAGGATCATCAGTCCACACAGACGTGGCAGTTCGTCGGCATGTCCGCCGACGATGACGCGGTCCACGATGATACCGGACAGAATCGGAATGGTCAGGGCCATCGTGTTATTTGCGATGAACAGTAGAAGCGCGCCTACCACGCGGGGCAGGTCTGGTTTGCAGTATGGCAGCACCCATTTGAGATTGCTTGCGCTGGTATTGATTCCCGGATCGACGTACATGTGAGGAGATCACCGTTTCTTGGGGATTGTTTGCTTGTGGTATGGTGCGGCATGCTCCTGCGCCGCACGCGGCAATCGCTGCCGCCGCGATTCACGATCAGCCGTGCTTCGCACTGCGCCTGTCATTGGCCGCATGACCGAAGCTCTCCTTCATCGGTCGAAGCACGTTCGACTTTCGCAAACGCGTACTAGTCTAGGCGACCTGCGTCTAATCGCAACGGCCCGCAACTCTGCGTGTTCCCCGCATTAGCAACGATACGCGGCTCTCTAAGCGCAACATTCCCCGGAATGCGTCGCTGCACACCTCCGAACAGGTCCAATTCGCAACGCATTCCCGGGAAAGTGGCGCATGTCATATCACGCTCAAACAACCCAGCATAGTGAGTGGTTCATTCACGTTTTACGTATTGTGCGACGGAATCGGCATCTCCCGCAACACGTGAGATATGCAAAAGTGCCGCACGCTGAATGGTGATCAGCGTGCGGCACTGCGCGAAACGCGTGAAATCCGCAGAACGCACGAAACTCACGAAACAGATAAAACGTACAAAACGCAAGCAAGGCGAAGCAACGAACAGACAGAGACAGACAGACTACAGGTCAGAACGCCAGCGAACGCACGTAGGAACCAACTTGCGGGCGGAACAGCTACCGGGGATTGTTCGTTTGCGATGTTCGCATTCATGGCAGGTTTCTCCATACGATTCGGGCGGTCGGTTCAGGAGGTTGGTTGGCGGAGGCAGGTTCGGTTTCAGCGTCGGTCCAGGGCCACCCAGAGCACGCCGTGCGGCGGAATCGTGCCGGTGATGACGCGGTCGGCACCCACGCCTTCAAGACGCACGTCGGCGGGCTCGCCCGGCGCGTCGGCATACAGATCGGCGAGTGTCCAATCGTCATTGCGGGCGTCAAGCCCCACGATGGATTGGAGCTGGATGTTGCGGCCGATCTCGTATGTGTCGCTGCCGGTCCAGAACAGCGCGGCGTAATGGCCGCCGTGATGCGCGGAACGTGTGCCATCGGCCCAATCGGCTGCGTCGGCGGACCAGACGATGAACTCGCCACGGTAGGTGCTCTCATCCCACCATTTGCCAAAAATCCGTTCGCGCACGGTCTCGCGGTTATTGGTGGAGCCGGCAAGCACCTCACGCAACGCGGGATTCTGCAGCAGCGCGATGGCGTCGCTGTTGCTGGTGGGCAGATCGCCGCCGACCATAAGCGGGCTACGCCCCATGCACCATAGGGCCAGCAGTGTCTTCTGCTCGTCCAGCGTAAGGCGGGATTGGCGGTCGTCGCCGCGTTCGGCGCGCAGGCCTATGTGCCCGAACGGCACCATGTCGGCGTCGGCCCAGTGGCCGGTGGTCTGGAACGGCGCCCAGCGGGCCAGGCGGGCGAACTGCTGGTAGATGTCTTCCCAACGGTCCCACAGATCGTCGGAAATACGCCACATTTGGGCGTTCTCGCGCAGGAAGTCGACGTAGCTCGTCGCCACCCAGCCGCCGGGCGAGAGAGACAGGTCAATCGAACGGCCGTATTTGGCTTCGGCTTTGGCGATGGCGCGATGATAGGCGGCGATTTCGTCGGAGTGGAACGGGGTCTGCATGTCGTCGACCTTGAGGAAGTCGAGGCCCCAGGAGGCGAACAGGTCGAGCTGCGCGTCATACCAGGCCTGCGCGCCCGGGTGGGATTGGTTCAGGCCGTAGTTGTCCGGATTCCACTTGCACACGTGGTCGAGGTCGGCCACGTCCTTGGCGGTGTAGTTGGTGCCGTATACGGGCAGGTTCTTGTCCACGGCGATACGCGGGATGCCGCGCATCATGTGCATGCCAAGCTTCAAGCCCAGTTCGTGGACGGCGGCGGCGAGCGGGCCGAATCCCTTGCCGCCGGCAGCACTCGGGAAACGCACCGGGTCAGGCAGCTGACGGCCGTATTCGTCGAGAATCAGCGGCGCGTTGTCGTTGTAACCATGTGCGCGGGCGGTCGGGTCGTACCAGTCGATGTCGATGACCAGCGTATCCCAGCCGGCGTTTTTCAGGTGTTCAGCCATGAACCGCGCGTTGGCCAGCAGCTCGTCTTCGGTGAGGGTCGTGCCATAGGAATCCCAGCTGTTCCAGCCCATCGGCGGACGCCATGCCTGAGGAAGGCTCTGCGGAAGATCCGTCATCGTATCCTGCTTTCGTTGATATTCGTATAAGTTGCCATACGGCGGTATGCCAGCCGCAAACCAATCGGCATCGCGCACGTACGGATAGGTGAAGAGTGACGCCACTCCCCCGGAGAGTCCCATCCCAACGTACGACGAACTTCATGGCCTCTTGGCACACCGACGTATGTACCGTTACATATTCTTCCACCGGAACGATATCAAGCAAGCGCATGTTACGCTCGGCGCGTCATCGCCTAAGCGCAGCATTTTCAGCGATTCCGGCACACAGCCACCATTTGCCAAAACACGATGTTGTGAATACCGTTACAACCATTGGAAGCATTACGGGCATGATCCAATGCCCATCACAGGCGAAACATGAGGTGACGTTATGCCGAGCGGCAAACCAACATTGCGCGACGTAGCGAAAGCCGCCGGGGTCTCCCCCATGACCGCCTCGAATGCGCTGCACGGCAAGCCGGGTGTTAAGGATTCCACGCGCGCCAAGGTGCTGGCGGTGGCCGAAAAGCTCGATTACCGCATCAATCTGACGGCCAGCATGCTGAAGTCCGGCCGCAGCAACATCATCCACATCATCGTCAACGAATTCGATTCGCCGTTCTACTCCAAACTCGTCGAATCGCTCGTCACCGAAACCACCGAGCGCGGGCTGACGCCGTTCGTGGAGCAAACCCGGTACTCTCCGGATGCCGCCAAACACGCGCTGGCCAACAACCCGTTCTCCGGGCAGTTGTTCGACGGCGAGATTATCCACGCTTCGGGCCTGAATGCCGGTGTGCCGCTTTCCGCGATCAACCACGGCCGACCGCTGGTTCTGATTGACGCCTGCGAGGAAACGCCCACGTTCGATACAGTGAATTTCCCGAACGAGGACGGTGCGCGGGCGGCAGTGCAGCATCTCATCGAATGCGGATGCCACCGCATCGCCATCGTCGGCGACGGGTATTCGTCACGAACCGAACTGGCGCACGTGGAAAGTTCCAGCGGTTTGCGTCTACGCGGGGCCAGCGGCGCACTGCTTGACGCCGGGCTGCCGTATGACGAATCGACGAACTTCATTGGTTACGGTAGCGTCAGCGGCATCGAAGCCGGTCATGCCATCGCCGAGGCGATGCTCGAGGCTCGTGCGCAATCGGCTGATGACACTGCTGAGTCCCGTTCCCCGGGCACCACGCGGGCAACGGGAAGCACCCCGGCCATCGATGGCATCTTCTGCATTAACGACTATGCCGCATTCGGAGTAATCCGAGGCCTTGCCGACTACGGCATCCGCGTGCCCGACGATGTGAGAGTCATCGGCTTCGACGGCGCCACGGCCGGCTCGTACACCACACCGACGCTGAGCACCGTCCAAGTGGATCTCGATCAGCTCGCCCAATTCGCGCTTGATATGATCACCCGCCGCGTGGAGCAGCGCGACCAGGGCGACGGCAGGTCCGACGAATCCGCTGGCATGCCGGCCACGCGCGCCACCATTGGATACACACTGGTTCCGCGCGAGTCCACTGTCGGTTCGGCAAACAGGTAACGCTGAAACGCCGAAATAGGGCGGCGATTCCCGACTGCCGCGCCCACTGCCCAAGTGCCGTGCAGCGTGACGTGCGAGGTTTCGGCATGCGTCAAACCGTTCCCAGCGCTCCCACGTGGTAGTGGCGCCCATGCGCACTTTTCCTAGGGTTAGGACCATGACCTTCCCTAATCACACGGTGTTGTAGAGGCGGGCGGGGAAAGCGTCGCGGTATTGGCCGGGGGTCAGGCCAGTGCGGCGCTTGAAGACGCGCATGAAGTACTTGGGATCGGCGTAGCCCACTTCTCGCGCAATATCCGCCACGCTGGAAGCGGTAGAACTCAGCAGTTCGCGCGCACGGTCGATGCGATATTCGATGATCTGCTCGGCCACACCCACGCCGAACACGCGCCGGTACATCGCGGTCAGATAGCTGGGTGAATAGTGGAAGCGCGCGGCCACTTTGGCCACGGTGATGTCGTCGAAGGCATTGGCCATAATCCACGAGCGGATGGCCAGCATCGGCGCCAGGCCGGACGAATCGCCAGCGGCACCGGCCGAATCGACATGCATGGCCCATTCCTGTTGCTGCCGGACGCGGTCGGCACTGGTGATGGGCTTGCCGTCGCCCCGGTAGCCGGCGAGCGTACGATGGGTGGCGAAGTCCGCCTTCAGCCGCTCCTGCGCGCTGACCTCCAGCAGCAGGCCGGTGGCGAAGTAATCGCAGTAAGCGTTGGAATACGGGCCGAATCGCGCATAGATGTCGATGAGCTGCCCACACATCACCGCCAGCCGGTCGGGGTCGGGCAGGGTGCGTTCATCGGGCAGCAGCAGGCAATGGTCGTCCTGCGGCAGACCCGCGTCATCGGGGAGCATGCGCGCATCCGGCAATTTGAAATGCATCCAGTAGAAGTCCACGTCGGACGTGATGATGTCGGCGCCCGCATGCTCCACATTCGGCGGCAAGAGTGCGATTTGGCCGGCCTCGATATGCAGGGTCTGCTCCCCCACCCGCATCGGCAGGACGCCCCGACGCACGAACATCAGCTCGAAGGTGTCGATGGTGCGCCGCAGATGGCGCCAGCCCGGTCCGGACACAAACTGCCCGACCGAGTAAAAGTCCACCGGCCCTTCGAGCCGACATGTCGTGATGCCCATGGCTACCAGAGTAGCCGAGAGCAAATATCAGCCGCGCAGCCAGACGGTCATTTCGTTTTCGCCGCGGTTGGCCCAGGCGAAGTACGGGATGAGCGTGGCGGTGGCGGGCTCGCGCTTGACCGGCGCGTACACGGCGTAGAGCGGTGCGAACGCCGGAACCTCGGCCGCGCCCTCACCCGCGGCGGCCACAGCAGCCGGCAACGGCTCGCGCCAAGCCGGCACCTCAAGCTTCACCATGCGGCGGGTCACGTCTTCCACCTCGCCCTGGCCCTTGTCGTCGATGCCCTTGGCGCCGGCGTGGAAGTCGAACTCCTCGACCTTGGCCGCGCTCGGGTCGGCCAGCAGTGCCTCCACATCCGCGTGCAGCAGGTGCAGGTTGGCGCCGTTGTCTTTTTCCTCGGCGCAGAAGGTGATCGGGCCGCGCACGAACGCCACCTTGCCGGCGTCCTCGCGCACCAGCGGGTTGGCGGCCAGCATACGCACCGGCATCGGGAAGTCGAACGTCACGGTGTCGCCGTCGCGCCATTCGCCGGTCAGATACAGGTAGCCGTCGCGGATTTCGCGGGTCACGCGGGAACTATCGGCCCCAGACTCAGACTCGCCCGTGGCCGTAATCGCGGCGGCAGCAGCGGACTCATCGCCCACCCAACCGGGCAGACGGAAGGCCAGCGTAAAGCGAGCAGGAGCCTGAGCCGAGGTGCCAGCAGCGTCACCGCCCAAGCGCACGACCGCCTTGCCATCGCCTTGCCACGGCAGGTTCGCCGTAACATCCAGCTCCACAGCCGTACCATTCAACTCAGCTTTGGCCACGCCGCCCATATACAAGTGCGTGAACAGCGTACCGCCATCCTCGGCAACCGTGTAGGCATATTCCTGCACCGACTCAACGATGCGGGCGATGTTCGGCGGGCAGCATGCGCAGCCGAACCACTTCTGACGCACCGGCTTGACGTGGCGCAGGCGGCTGTCTTTATGGCAGGCATACGGATTGACTTCCAGCGGGTTCACGTAGAAGAAGCTCTTGCCGTCCAGCGCCATGCCGGCCAGCGTGGTGTTGTACAGCGCCGACTCCATAACGTCCGCGTACTCGGCCTTTGGCGCGAGCTCGAGCATGCGACGGGCGAAGAACGCCAGCGAAATCGCGGCGCAGGTCTCGGAGTAGGCGGAGTCGTTGGGCAGGTCGTAGTTGTAGGAGAATGCCTCGCCGTCCACCGTGCCGCCGATGCCGCCGGTAACGTACAGTTTCTTATCGACGATATTGCGCCAGAGCCGCTCGGCCGCATCGGCGAGGTCCTGATCGTCGGTCAGTCGGGCCACGTCCGCCAGACCGGAGTAGAAGTAGCCGGCGCGCACGGCATGGCCTACGGCTTCGTCTTGTTCGGTGGCCGGCTTGTTCGCCTGGTGGTAGGCGTACCGGTTGGGGTCCGTGTTGGGTTTGTAGTTGGCGTCGGCGTCGCGCTTTGCGTTCTCGTCTGCCTGAATATCGAAGATGTACGGCTGCCGGCCTCGCTCGGTCACGAAATATTCGGCCAGATCAAGGTACCGCTGTTCGCCGGTGACCTCGTACAGCCTCACCAAAGCCATCTCGGCAATCTCGTGACCGGGGTAACCACGCAGCTGGCCCGGCTTGCGACCGAAGCGCTCGTCTACGTAATCGGCGAAACGGCAGGCGGCCTTGAGCAACTTGTCTTTGCCGGTGCCCTGGTAGTAGGCCACCGCACCTTCAACGAGGTGGCCGAGGCAGTACAGTTCGTGATGGTCACGCAGATTGGTGAACGCGCGATCCATGTCGTTCAGAATGTAGCAGGTGTCCAGATAGCCGTTGTCGAGTTGGGCGGCACACACGACGTCGATGGCTTGGTCGGTGGTCTGTTCCAGTGCGGGGTCCGGGTAATGGGCGAGGGAATAGCCGACTGCCTCCACCCACTTGGAGAAGTCGGTGTCTTGGAACACGAAGCCGTAGAACTTGTCTGGGTCGGGATTGGCCGGGTCTTCGGGGAGCGCCTCAAATCCGCGGAACGTGTACTTCGGCGGCACGAACGCCTTGCCCTGGGTATCCTTACGCTTGTTTTGCGCGGCAGCGGCCTTGAAGTTGTGCATGCAGTAGCTGGGGGCCGCGCCGGGGACGTTATCGTTCAGGGCGTTCCACTGATAGGGAATCACAGCCGTGCGCACGAGTTCCTGCTCGGTGCGCCAGAACGAATCGGTGACGGTGACGTTTTTCAGGGCCAGCGGCTTGCTATGCAGCGAAGTCATGACGTACTCCTTTGGACTATGCGACATTCGTCAACAATATGTATCGGTACATATGATACGTGCGCCCGCGCGAGCAGCAAGGTGGACAAATCGTTGGCGGGGTGGAATCGCCGGCGCATATCCGCCCGTACGATTTCGCCCGGTGAATCGCCCGACGAATACACGGCGACTTATACTACCGACGGACCACAAACGTCGCCTACATGAATGGAAGATCAATCATCATGACAGCAAACGCCAGCGCACGGGCCATCAAACCCGAACTTCTGCGTACGTACACCGAAGACTTCAACAAAGACCGCGCCAACCTGATCGCGGCGGACGCGGCGGTTTCGGCCGGCGTGCTCAAGGCGGCCACCGACTATCGCGGCGTACGTGCGCTGCCGCGCGACTTCTCCATCGAACTCAAGCAGGGTTCGATCACCAATCAGGAGCGTTCCGGCCGTTGCTGGATGTTCGCCTCCCTGAACACGCTGCGTTACGAACTCATGCATCGCTGGAATCTTGAGGATTTCGAGTTCTCCGAGACCTACCTGTTCTTCTGGGACGCGATGGAGAAGTCGAACACTTATCTGGAGAACGTGCTGCGCACGCTCGACGAGGCGACCGATTCGCGTCTGTTCGAGGCCATCAATGAGTCGCCTGCAGACGATGGTGGCTGGTGGCAGATGTTCGCCGCACTGGTGAACAAGTACGGCCTAGTGCCCAAGAGCGCCTATCCGGAGTCCGAGAACTCCCGCAATTCCGACGATTTCAAGCAGTACCTCAACTCCAAGCTGCGCGAGTTCGCGGCCGAGCTGCGCCGCCGTTCGGCTGCCGGGGCGTCTGAGGACGAGCTGCGTGCGTTGAAGGACGAGTACATGGGCACCGTGTACCGCATCTGCGCCGTGGCGCTCGGCGAACCGCCGGAGAAGTTCGACTTCTTCGCGCGCCCCAAGGATGATGATGAGGATAAGAAGGGCGAGGCTCGCAAGTGCAAGGCCGAGGCCGACGCAGACGGCAAGGCCGAATCCTGCAAGTGCGGCGAATCCTGCAAGTGCGAGGGCAAATCCGACGCCAAGGCCTGCAAGTGCGATAAGGACAAGTCCGACAAGCCGAAAACCGGCAAGGACGAGCGCCCGCAGATTCGCGAGATCGGCATCACCCCGCTTGAGTTCTACAAGAAGTACGTGCCGGTGGACGTCAACGATTTCGTGACGCTGGCCAACGCCCCGCTCAAGAACCGCCCGTTCAACCAGCGCTACCGCATCCGCTTCAGCGCGAACGTGGCCGAGGCTGGCGATATGGAATTCGTCAACGTGCCGCTGGACGTGTTCAAGAAGGCCGCGCTTGACCAGCTCACCGCCGGCCACCCGATCTGGTTCGCCTGCGACTGCACGCAGTTCGCCCTGCGCAAGGACGGTTTCTTCGACCAGTCCGTGGTGCGCGTCGACCAGCTGTTCGGCACCGAATTCACCGGCGACAAGGCCCACGGCCTCGAATACGGCGACAGCCCGAGCAACCACGCTATGACCTTCACCGGCGTGAACCTCGGCGAGGACGGCAAGCCGAACCGCTGGAAGGTGGAGAACAGCTGGGGCAAGGACGCCGGCAAGGACGGCTACTACGTCATGTCCGACGCCTGGTTCGACCGCTACGTTACCGAGCTCATCATCCGCAAGGAATACCTCGACGACGCCACCCGCGCCCTGCTCACCACCGAACCAGTCGAGCTCGATCCCTGGCAGCCCCTCACCCGTCGCTGCCGCTGACATATTCCGCCCATTGGCCGCGGCTGAAGTGCTCCTATGTTTTGCCGACTTCTCACAGAGTGAGCAAAACATAGGAGCACTTTAGTTATCCACAGAGTTATCCACATCCTCAGCAAGCTAGAACCACATACCCCGTTTTTCATGGCGAACAAGCGACCGCTACGCTACGGTGGCGTTATGAACAGCGGATTTCCCACCCCGCCACCCGGCGTATTCGACGATGAACCACCCGGCTGGACCAACAATGCCGCGGCACCGAGTGCTGCGTCCACGCACGCCGTCAAGCCCGAGCCATACTCACCACCGCGTATGGCAACCCCCACTGCGCCCGCTATGAGCGAAACCCTCACCCAACGTAAGCGGGAAATTCTTAAACGATGCACGGACGCCGCGCAACAGCTCGGAAAGCCTGTGCTCTTCGGCATGACCACATCGCTGATACTGCAATCCGTGCCACTTCCCAAGGATTGCGATCTCAATGCCACCGAGCTCCATACCGTCTCCGACTCGCATCGCACCCGGATACGCGCCGTCGTTCCGCCAACAACACCGCACATCTGGAAACCGCTAAGCGCCGCGCACAATGCACGTATCAACAAGCATGTGCACGCGCTGGATCTGGTACATACTTGGGCGCAGCTCGCCGCTCACATGTCATTGGAATCATTGGTCATACTTGGCGACGCAACCCTTACGGCAATAGCGCGCAAGCCGAGCCTATCGGGCGGCCGCACCGCCGACGAAATTTATCAGGACTTTGTGCGGCAGGTCAGCGAACTTCCGAAATTCAACGCGAAAGCCACATGCATGATCGCACTTGAATTTATTGCACCGCGCGTGGATTCTCCGATGGAATCAGAGACCCGTATCACAACCACGCAATACGGGCTTCCACGAGCCGTGACAAATTACACAGTGCCCGGCGCGACGTTCAGCAATGGTGCGCCGATAACACTCGATCTCGCTTGGCCCGAATTCCGCGTCGCCATCGAATATGACGGCGATCATCATCGCACAGACAAGGCCCAGTGGCGGCGAGACAACGACAAGCGCGAACTGTTACGGCATCATCATTGGATCGTCCTCATCGCCACCGCCGCGAATATGGCTGATGAACCGTCTCAAGCCGAACTCGCCTACCGAGCCGGGCGACAGCTGGCGTTGCGAGGCGCCATATTCGATTTCACCTTGACAGCGACGCCGCTCAATGAACTTGCCCGGCGGAAACGACGGAAATCCACCGGGGCGCACTGAGCTGACATCGATACGATTGCGCGCGCTTGCTGCAACGCATATGCCATTCATCGCACCCCATTTGGTCGCGTGGCCCCGACCGCATGGCACTGTTGTGTGTCACACGCCATGTTACGTCCGGCGAATCCGCACATCATCTGCGTTGCGTACTGCCATATTATGCGGTTCGCGATATACGTCACGGTGTCCGATGTCCTGGTAACGACGTCAATCGATTTATGTGTGTACCGGGCCAGATTTCGTTGTCCCGGTTCTCCATTTCGCCTCTTTTTGAGCAACCGGGACAGAAACACCCTCGAAAAATCGCCAATTCGGCCCTACCGCACAATATCCGCCATCACACATCGGCGGAATTCCGGGCTTCTGGATTTGCATACATTGAGCGCTCGCGGGATGGTCTGTCCCGGTTCCCAAAAGGAGGCCAAAATCACGAACCGGGACAACGAAATCTGGCCCGGTTCGCACGTCAATCGGTTGCCGTCACCACCGGGACACCGACTGCGCATAGATAAGATGCTTCAATGCTTAACAGGCATGCGACCATACCGCGATAGCAACGTTTCGCTGGAAGTAGAGGAATCAAGCAGCACCCCCCAAACCGGAAGCAATGCTCCGAATCACCGCGCCCCGTGCTTGGTGTGGCGGATCACGGCTTCGAGCGGCGTGGATGTAGCTGGACAGCAGCGTAACTTGCGTTGCATGATGCGGCCCAAAACGAAGAAACCCGGCGGAGGGGGCCGCCGGGTGAGAGAGAAGAGAGAAGAAGGGTTCAGTTATGGGGTTCGGAAGAACCTCGCCACCGGTATGAACTTCATTCCGTTGACATCTTCTATATAACCGTCTCTTTCTTGGGGATTCGATGTGCTTGTCTGAGAAAAGTCTTGGCAAACTGTGACGGGTTTGTAACGCCGCCCGACAACCGGCCTCGCATTGTCGGGGCTAGGCCGCACATACGGCAACGGGCCACCTCGCAACACTTCATGTGCGAGGTGGCCCGTCAGCTACGAGCTAGCAATGCCGAATCACTCGGCGGCGAGTTTGGCCTTCTCGGCGGCCAGACGCTCGGCTTCGGCGGCACGGCGAGCAGCCAGCGCTTCATCGAAGCGAGCCAGCTCCTCTTCCACGGCCTCGGTCGGAATCTTGGCGAAGATCGGTGCGGGCTTAGGCACCACGGCGCCGACCTCGATTGCCTCGCTCTTCCACGGGTGCACGTTCACACCGAGCTCGTAATCGCCGGTGATAATCGGATACGTGAAGCCGGGCTTGTCGAGATCCTCGACTTCCTTGAGCTCAGGCAGCGGCGAGAAGGTGCCGGTGCCGCCGAGCGCCTCCCACACCTTCTGTGCGGAGTGCGGCAGGAACGGCGCGAGCAGGTGGTTCGCGTCAGACACGGCCTGAGCGGCCACGTGCAGCACGGTGCCGAGACGAGCCTGGTCGTCCTTAATCTTCCACGGTTCGGTGGCGGAAATGTACTTGTTGATGTCGCCGACCACACGCATCGCCTCGGACAGGGCGTGCTTCTGGTGGTGGGTTTCGATGGAGGAGCCGACCACGTCGAACGCGGCGGAAGCCTCTTCCAGAAGGCCACGGTCTTCGTTGGTCATCGAATCCTCGTCCAGCGGCGGAATCTCGCCGAAGTTCTTGTTGATGAGGTTGGTCACGCGGTTCACCAGGTTGCCCCACGAGGAGGCGAGCTCCTCGTTGTTGTGGCGCACGAACTCGGCCCACGTGAAGTCGGAATCCGAGGATTCGGGGCCGGCCACGGAAATGTAGTAGCGCACGGCATCCACGGGGTAGCGGGCGAGGATGTCCTTGACGTAGATCACGATGCCGCGGGAGGAGCTGAACTTCTTGCCTTCCATGGTCATGAACTCGCTGGCCACCACCTGCTCAGGCAGGTTGAGCGGACCCATCGGGCCGGTTTCGCCGCCCTTGGAGCCCTTGCCGTTGTACGCCAGCATTTCGGACGGCCAGATCTGGGAGTGGAAGGTGATGTTGTCCTTTCCCATGAAGTAGTAGGCCGGGCAGCTCGGGTCGTTCCACCATTCGCGCCACTTCTCCGGGTCGCCCTGACGGCGGGCCCATTCGATGGAAGCCGACAGGTAGCCGATCACGGCGTCGAACCACACGTACAGCTTCTTGTTCGGGTTGTCAATCCAGTCCTTCACCGGCACCGGGATACCCCAGTCGATGTCACGGGTGATGGCGCGCGGCTTAACTTCCTTGAACAGGCCGAGCGAGAAGTTGATGACGTTGGTACGCCAGCCCTTGCGGGTCTCCAGCCACGCCTTGTTGGCTTCGGCGAGCGCCGGCAGGTCGAGGAAGTAGTGCTCGGTCTGCTCGAAGCGCGGGGTTTCGCCGTTAATCTTGGAGACGGGGTTGATGAGCTCGTCCGGGTCGAGCTCGTTGCCGCAGGCGTCGCACTGGTCGCCACGCGCACCTTCGGCGTGGCAAATCGGGCACTCGCCCTCGATGTAGCGGTCGGGCAGAGTGCGGCCGGTGGACGGGCTAATCGCCACCTGCTGGGTGCCCTTGTAGATGTAGCCGTTCTCCAAGCACTGCTTGAACATCTCCTGCACCACGTGCTCGTGGTTACCGGTGGTGGTGCGGGTGAACAGGTCGTAGCTCAGGCCGAGGTCGCACAGATCCTTGGCGATCACGCGGTTGTAACGGTTGGCCAGTTCCTGGGCAGTGAGACCTTCCTTCTCCGCCTCGACGAGAATCGGGGTGCCGTGCTCGTCGGTGCCGGACACCATGAGCACATCATTGCCCTTCATGCGCTCGTAGCGCGCGTAGACGTCGGAGGGCACACCAAATCCCGCGACGTGGCCGATATGACGGGGGCCGTTTGCATACGGCCAAGCAACATTCACCAAAACATGACTCATAAGGCTTGATTATCCGGCGCGGCGGGGACACGCCCGGATAGCTGCCGCGCCGCCATCCTCATCCCACTCACCTATCCACCCGCAACTTCCCCACATACTTATCTGTACACCTCTTGCGCGCTTATCCACATACGCATTCGCACACGTATCCGCGCACCCATCCGTACGCACGCCCACGCACATCCGCACACACTTCCGCCTGCCAATATCCACCGAGTTATCCACATCATTTGCGTACCTAGTAAAGTTATGCACTTATCCACCGTTTTCGCCTATCCGGTGGCGCGCAAGCCGCATTTCTGCATATTGTTCGGTCATGGATATCACAGCAGGTCCGATGACGGACATCACAACAGTCGCCTCGCCGGCAACCGCGCAACCTGCGGTGCCGCCGATACTGTTTACCAAGGATCTGCCGGGACCGCTCAGCCTTAACCGTCTGGCCGCCTTCGGCACGTTACATAAGCTCGACGATTCCGCCGGCTACTGGATCGAGCATTCGGGCACACTGTATGGTCGCGCGAAAATCGTCGCGGAGGTCGCCCCGTTTGGCACTGTGGTGTGTTCGATGACCGCCGCTTGGGTATGGCTGGGAGGCCCCGACTTTCCGAGTACCATAGACGTGATTTCCACATCGCACTTCCGCTCGGCATCCGTCAGCCGCCGTATCCGCGTATTCAAAAGATTGACGTTGCCGGAGCAAATCATCAAGCTCGGCGGGCTGCCTGTCACCACGCCAGCCCGTACGGCTTGCGACCTGGTGATGAGTCCTGAAGACATCCCCGATCCTTCCACCGTCAACGCACTGGTGTGCCAGCTGATGTCCGCGTACCAGTTTCGGCCAAACGACTGTCTGCAAATCGTCAAGGAGCATCGGCATCACAAGTACGCCGGACGCGCACGCATGTTTTTTGAATCGGTGCAGCAGGAGATGGACGAACCGGCTTTGGAGCAATGCGCATGACGAGGGGGTTCATTGTCAGAGGCCATCGCAGAGGCCGCCATGCCGCTCACCGTTTACGGCATTTGCGGCAGGCGCAACGGTTGCCTCGCCACGCGGCGGCGGCACACTCATCCGAATCCGCATCGCGCGCAATCTCGGATATGACCGCGCCGCCTGAACCGCCCATCAGACTTACGCCCGCGGTGGCATGTTCGCCCGATACGGATGTTGCCGTGCTCTGGCACATCGCATATCACGTGCCCGAACTGCGTAAATGGCTGGTTGCCAATCCCAAAGCCGACGCGCCTTTGCTGGAATTGGTCTCGCAGCGTGGTGGGCCCGGGGTCCGGCAGGCGTTGGAAATATTGTTCGAGTCGATGGAAGCGTAACGGGGAGATAATCGCCGGCTGCTGCGCTATCCCTTGATTTTCAGCACAGCCGCATACACCTGCTTGCGATTGGCCAACGATCCGTCAGCCAGTGGATGCTCCTGCACCACTTGCGCGATGGCGTCCTTGATACGCAGGCCGTCCTCCAAAGCACGGTCGATGGAGAGCACGGCCATGTCATCCACGCTCAACGTGCTGGGCGCGGCCGCTTCGGCCTCCTCGTTGGACGCGCCGCCGATGACCAGCACCATCTCGCCACGGGGCGGATCATCAATCACACTTTGGCGAATCTCGTCAATCGGGCCGCGACGAATCTGCTCATAATCCTTGGTGAGTTCGCGGCACAGGGCCATCGGGCGATTCGGGCCGAACGCGTCCAGCAGATCGTCCATCGAATCGGCAATGCGATGAGGCGTCTCGTAGAACACGATGGTGCGGCGTTCGGGCAACAGCGTGCGCAGATACTGCACGCGCTCGGAATGCTTTCGCGGTAGGAAGCCTTCGTAGCAGAAGCGGTCGGTGGGCAGGCCGGAGAGGGCGAGCGCGTCGAGCACAGCGGAGGGGCCGGGCGCGCAGGTGACGGGCAGACCGCGTTCGATGGCACGGCGCACGATGGCCAAGCCGGGGTCGTTGATGGTGGGCATGCCGGCATCGGACACGACGAGCACGGTGGCGCCGGTTTCGACCTGGTCGAGCAGGCCGTCGGCCTTGTCGCGCTCGTTGTGGTCGTGATAGGCGATGACGCGACCGTTCACATAGACGCCGAGGCGACGGGCGAGATCGTAGAGGCGGCGCGTGTCTTCGGCGGCCACGATATCGGCCCGTTCCAAGAGGGCCACCAGACGGGCTGAAGCGTCGCCGACATTGCCGATCGGGGTGGCGGCGAGCACCACGGTGCCGGCGGGGATGGTCACGGCCGATTCGCGGGATTGGGCGACGGCGGATTCGCCGGCATGAACTTCATCATTGCGTTCAGGCACTTGCGTCACGCTACCGTCAGCGTCATACTGCTCATTCAACTCATCTGCGCTTGTCATACTCCCAGTATTGCCCATGCCACAGAGCAATCCACGACAATCCATGGCGAAATCGAGGCATTCTCCCTTTGCAGGGGCTGATTTCACATGTTCCGGAGGTCTACTTCCGTTTCAAGGGGCTCCTCATCCGGTGAAGCACCAGTACAAACGGCTTTGACGCAACGCTATTCCGCCATTTTGGCGGCGTATCTACTTGACCATCAGCCCCTCGAAACGCAAGTAGACCTCCGGCAAACCCCAAATCAGCCCCTTGAAACGCGAGATGGCAGAATTTCAACGAAAACAAAATGAAAAGACCCTCTGCGGTGGAATGAATGCAGAGGGTCTCGTGGAGCTGACGGTAGTCGAAATAAAGACTGATATTTCACCATTATTTTACACTTTTACTATCTGTGTACTTAAATGTGTACTCAATTTACAGCCCGTTGAAAATATGTGACGCCCAACTGTATACTTATAGAACAAATGTTCGAACGAAAGGATTTGATTGAATAAAGAACATCAACTGCTTGAGGTGGTCCAATTTTCCGCGTTGAGCTGTCTGTCCGTCGGATTAATCGCTTGCACGTCAGATGCAACCGCCTTTGATCTCGCATTCATAAAAGCATTTCGCGAATGCAGCCTGACCGAAGATTACCCCCTCAGCAAATTGACATTGACACCTAGCAAACCCGGGGAGCGCTCCCCTAGCAACGTGATTGAGCGCGCCGCCAATGGCCGTGCTTACACTTATGCACGGCCATCCTGGGGATACACAAGGGTCAAGAACGGCCGCATTTGGCTTACACCCACTGAATTCCATGATGATGATTGGCTGAAGAGCTATATGCAATCCAACGATAGCCGGCTTTGGGTGGAAGAATGGATCTCCTCTGGCTCCAACGGAAACGAGTTAGAAACCTTTTACCGATGGCAAAGCTTCGGGACCTGCTTCAGCAACTACCTTGACGAGGAAGATCGAATAAGGCGAAGCTGACTCCGCTACTAAACTTCGTACATGGATAAGGGCGCTCACAGAATCACTAGTGGAATCTGTTCGCAGCGCCCGACTATCCTAATGACTATGACAAAGACCATCGCGGAAATTCGCAACGAGGCTGCGGCGTCGCTTTCGCCGGAGCGGCAGCAGCAGTGGGAACAGTTTTTGACTCCCATGCCCGTTGCCGAGCAAGCAATGAGTCTGTTTACTTCGACTGATAAGCCGGTGCGGATTCTTGATCTTGGTTCCGGCTCAGGCATTCTGAGCGCGGTAACGGCCAAGCAGTCCGCACGTGGCAGCAGCGTTGTCGCCATCGAACAGGATGCCGATCTTGCTCGGGCTTCTGAGGCGTCGTTACGTCAGGTTTGTGACAACGTTGAGGTCATCAACAAGTCAGTCTTTGACGTGCTGCTGGATGCCCAGTTTGATCGCGTGATTCTTAACCCGCCGTATAAGAAGATCAGCCCGACCGTGATCGCCACAAGCAGCGGCGGCGTGAAAGTCACGAACCTGTACACGGCGTTTCTGGCGACGGCCATTCAAGCATTGGATGAGGGCGGCGAATGCGTTGCCATCATCCCGCGCTCGTGGATGAACGGCGACTATTTCAAGGACTTCCGCAAGTGGATGCTCAACGAGTGCAGTCTTGACGCGCTGGCCGTGTACGGGTCGCGGCAGGAACATTTCAAAGACATGAACATTCTGCAGGAAATCATGCTGGTGAAGGTGTCCAAGCGTTCGCAAGTCAAAAAGGTCACAGTGTATGCTGATGCCTCGCCGGTTGAGCCGCTGGAACAGCAGCCGCATGAATCGGTGGCGCTTAAGGCGCTGCTGATGGGGCGTGACCGTATCGTGCGTATTCAGCAGCAGGACCCACGTTTGTCGGGCTTTAAGACGATGGCCGATCAGGGGTTGTGGGTGTCCACTGGCAAGCTGGTGTGGTTCCGCAATCGTGACGTGCTGTCAAACGTCGAGAAGCCGGACGGACACCCGTTGTACTGGTCTGACAACCAGAACGGTATGGTGACGGTGCACCCGGTCAAGTGCGACCGTGAACAATGGGTGATCGATAAGGCCGACACACGTAATGTTGTGCTCCCGGCTGGCAGTTACTGCTTGGTGAACCGTTTCTCTGCTAAAGAGCAGCATCACCGTATCTACGCGTCGTACCTGCATAGTGGTGTGGAATTTGTAGCCGACAACAAACTGAACTATGTTCATCAAGGAACATCGCGGCAAACGATACCTTTGGACGATAAAGCTGCACGTGGTCTAACGCTGTGGTTGTCGTCTTCGATCGTTGATGAATGGTACCGGCAGGTGTCCGGCAGTACGCAGGTCAACGCGACCGATTTGCGACAGATGCCATGCCCGTCCAAAACCCAGCTGAGCGCGTTGGCTGATAGTCTGCCTGTGAGCAACGACGTGAGCCAGAGCCGCATTGATGAGACTATTGGAAGGCTATTTTCATGGGTGCAAGCAAGCTGATTGATGAAGCGCTTGAAGCGCTGCGTGATTTCGAGGTCGGCAAAGATCAATTGAACGAGCGCAGCGCCATGATCTTGTTGGCTTTGCTGCAGCTCAAAGATGGCGATTCATGGGAACAGGCCACGAACCCGATGCTGGGCACCCGCGCCATCATGGACTGGATTCGTGACCAGTTTGACGTGCCTTATAAGCCAAACACACGTGAGACGATTCGTCGATTTTCGTTACATCAATTTATCATTGCTGGATTTGTCGAAGAAAATGCAGATAAGCCAGACCGCGCAACCAATTCCCCGAAATGGAATTATCGCGTTACAAATGAAGCTCTTAAAGTATTCCAAAATCGCGGAAAATCCGTTTTTGAACCCTTATTGGAAAAGTTCTTGCGCAAGCATCCCTCTTATGCCTCTTTGAGCGAAGAACGTAGGAATATGCCCAAAACTCCGGTCACATTGCCATCAGGCGTAGCTCTTAATTTATCGCCCAGTGGTCAATCTGTGCTTATTAAAGCAATGGTCGAAGAAATGCTGCCACGGTTTGCACCAGGCTGTCAGGTTGCTTATATCGATGACACCGACCATAAGCACGGCACGATAGATGCCGAGCTTATGAACAAACTTGGCATTAGTCTTAAAGCCCGTGAGAAGGCTCCCGACGTGATTGCATGGGACGCAAGGCGCGGCTGGCTGTTCCTCATGGAAGCAGCCAGCACCCACGGCCCGGTTGATGTAACTCGCAAAGTTGAATTGCATGACCTATTTACTGATCAGTGGGACAAAGTCGTGCTTGTCTCCTGCTTCCCAGACCGTAAAACCATGCAGAAGTATCTTGCCCTGCTCGCGTGGGAAACGGAAGCATGGTGTGCCGATACTCCCGACCACATGATGCACTTCAACGGCTCCCGCTTCATGGGGCCATACGATAGTTGATGTGTGAGGTACAAGTTCTATTGGAATTTCTATTTCAATAAGTTTAAGAGTTGTCTGAGCGTTCCGGTTCTAGTAAAAGTGACTTATCCCATTTATTTTCAATAATCATTAAATTGATTGTTTCTTCATCAACTCCTATATTCCATAGGTACTGCACTTGTTTTTCTTGAAGTTCTATCTCTAGATAATGTGCTGTTTGTTTTGAAAAATCGTCTTCTCGTTTTGAGAATATTGCTATTGCTTGTTGCAAATCTTCACAGTCGATTTCAAAAGCTTTTTCTTCTTCGTTTTCACGTTGCTTTTCTTTATTGTCTTTTATGAACCAAGGCTCGGTTTCAAGATCATCGCCCAAAATAAAGTCTATATCAACTCCGGCGGTGGCGAGGATCTCTTTGGCTTCCGCGTAATATGCGTAGGTTTTGGGGCTTGCAGTAAGCCCGTCTGCTGATAAAGACATTATTTCTGAATAGAGATGAGGCCAGAATCTTGCGTTAATGAAGTTATTGCGCGTTAGGTCTTCTTTGATTTTTTCTTGAGATAATTTGGCGAGTTTTTTACAATGTCGGACAAATTTACGAGCTTGTTTTTCGGCTTTTCTAACTTCATTAAATCCTCTGAATTCTTGTGTTGCAGTTCCTTCGTATTGTGCTATTTCAAAAATAGTTTTTGAAGAATCAAACGGTGAGGTGGCATGTGGGGTGTCGTAGTCCATGATTAACGCTAAAAGGGGGACTTCTAAAACTTCCGCGATTTGATAGAGCTCTACCGCAGTGGGTTCGGTGTGATGGCTCCCTTGAGATTCAAGATTTTTGAATGTTTCCTTCTTTAATAAGCGTGGCGATGCCGCTTCGCCAAACCGTTCTTTTATCACTTGTAAAATGCTGGTCCCTCTTTTTGGGTTTTCGGTAATTGTCCAGCCTCTTTCTTTGCGATATTTATGAATCAATGCCCCGGTAGGGTAATAGTAGGTTGTTTTCGTCAAATCATTCATGGTGCAAATTTTACACCATAAAAAAGAAGCGAAGCGTTGAGATGAGCCGCATTATGTCTGTCAGCGGCGCTTGAGATACGAGTTGCTTAGCTAAGGAGGTTGCCCATGAGGCTTCCCTACATGCGTGGTTTGTTGGAAATACAGACCACACGAGATTTAACGCCGGATATGGAACCGGCTACGGATCGGGAAGGAGTGGTTCGTATGGACGAACACAACAACCCGCTACATCGCGCTAAGGTCATCGCCAACGAACCGGGTAATGATTTCGACGTGACTGTGTCACTATGGATTCGCAAGCCACCGTCTCGAGCCATTCCTCGTGGCGCTATGGTGCAGCCGGAGGGCAATGTCACCATTACGCCGTGGGTGGATGATCGTACGCATCGCCTCGCGTACAGCATCACTGCCGACACCATCGTGCCGGTTCAGACGATGGCTGGCCGTCATCAGGAGGGTACAGATGAGTGATGACATCATGCTGACGCTCCGTCTCGTCCCGGGTTGGTGTTGGCTGACGCTGATCGTGGTTATCATCACTGCTCTTTATGCAGTGCACTGGGCGTCGGTTCGAGAAAGCCGGCGCAAAGCGGTCCCGCCAATCGTGCAGGGCACGAACCGCATCCAGCGATCTGATGACGATGATTGGCAGCGCATACGTGTGTTTCGCTGGTGGGGTCACGTATGGGTGTGGGTACCGCTCGACGCTTGCACGGGCCTTACAGACCGAACTGTAGATGGGGGCGATGCAGCTGACGCGATTGCGTCACTCTGGCGCGGACGCGCCGCCGGTGAACCCACGCGACATGACCTTTTCGGCGGGTGGCGGGTGTTTCATATCCTGCGAGGCGGCCGACGATGACACCACCGTCTGAGTCGGTATGTCTAGGGAGAGCGCTCAAGCGACGCTCTCCCGTCCTCTTGCGGAGCGGTGTGCACACGCTCATTACCGGTCTGACTGGATCGGGTAAAGGCTCCATTACTGCAAACTGGTTGAAAGCAACTGTTCCGTTTGTTCGCGATGGCATTGTTGAGAACGATGCAATCGACCTCAAAGGCGGCATGGAGTTCGGCATAGTTGATCCGGCTCTAATCAGTCGTCACGCGTGGTGCATATCGGACGCACTCACGCTGCTCAAAGAACTAGATCAAGAGGTTCACGATCGCACCGAATGGGCGAGAGGGAAAACCCGACGAATTGACCCGAGTAAGGAGTTTCCTCGAATCAATCTGTTCATTGATGAAGCGGCCGAACTCTGTACGGCACCGACTCGTGAACTGCGCAAGATGACGGATGAAGCGACCGGTTATCTCGATTCCATCATGCGGTTGAGCCGTGCGGTTGGCGTGGTAGTGATTGCAGCCACACAAGACCCAAGACAACAGTCGATGCCACTTCGCCCACGGTTTCCTCAGCGAATTGCGCTTCGGCTCAACACTGAGAGTGAATCCGAGATGGCGCTTGGCGAAGAGGCACTGAAGCTCGGTGCTCGCCCTCACCGTATTTCAGTTGATCGGCCGGGTGAAGCCTACTTCTATGACTCGGAGCTGCGACTTGTCCAGCATTTCCGCGCCCCCTATGTAACCGATGACGAACTCAGACATTTGTCTACGATCGTCGCCGCAAAGCGCTAAGCGGCGCGGCGAAACGATCGTAGTCGCCGCGAATGCGGCGGGGTGGGCGGTAGTGTTACCGCCCACCTCTGTAGCAGAAAGGAGGAAAACCATGGCAGAAGATCAGGAAAGCCGAGATTGGATGTTGACTATACGGGCCGAAGGTCATACGTCAGACGACGTGAAAGACCTGTTTGAGCAAATCGGAAGTGGCGCAGTCTTTCAGAAGGAAAGGGGCGGTAAGACCGACTACGAGCATTATCAGTGTTTCCTCCAAATGGAAACGCCTATGCGGTGGTCAACGCTGAAGAATCATCTATCTAAGGCTGGTTTCAACGATGCGCATATTGAGACCAGAAAGGGGACCGTCTCTGATTGTCTCAAGTACTGCACGAAAGATGAAAGCCGGATCAGCGATCCTGTCTATGTCGGCAAGATTAAGTTGAAGGACCAGAAAGGTGCTCGTAACGATCTTGCCGAACTGCGTGAGAAGATTCTTGGCGGGGCGTCGGTCGCTGACGTTCTGCTCGATGACGAAGAGTCCAAGGCCGCGCGTTACACGAAATGGCTCGGTGAACTCGCAGCAGCTCGTGATCAGCGTGAGTATGGGCAGAAGATGCGCGATATTGAAGTGCATTATTTGTATGGTCGTCCGGGCGTAGGCAAGACTCGATATGTCTATGATCGCTATCCAGTCAGAGACATCTACCGGGTGACGGATTACCGTCACCCATTCGATGAGTACGACCGTCAATCGGTGCTTGTTCTGGATGAATATGACAGTCAGTTCGACTGGGAGAAGTTGCTTTGCTATCTCGATCGGTATCCGCTTATGCTACCGGCAAGGTATCACAATCATCAGGCTTGTTATACCGTCGTTTGGATACTCAGCAATCGCCCTCTTGCAGATCAGTACCCCTTTGTCCAAGGCGATCGTCGTAACGCACTCATGCGTCGAATCGTAGAGATTCTACGCATGGATGAAAGTGGAAAGCTCATTTACGAGAAAGGACACGAGAACGATGAACAGGATACCTGAGACGTTGACCGTGCCCGAAGCCATGCAAAAGTTGCATTGCTCTAAAAGCTTCCTCTACGGTCTGATTCGCGAGGGGAGGCTAAGAAGTTACGTGATAGGCAACAAGAGGCTTATCGACGCCGATTCTCTGGCTCGCCTGTTTCGCTGAACGAGGCTAGCTCTGCTTCGAGCTGGGCTAGCCTTTCCCGCGTCCGGGCAAGCTCACGCTCCACATCCCCACGGGTACGGTGCTGTGGCAGCAAAGATGCTGCCACACTGTTCGACAATTCTCGCAGTCGCTCCGAACTGGCTCGTTGATACCGCTCTACGGACGTCTTTTCATCATCATGCCGCCCCAACGCCATCGTCTCGCGCAACGTCGCGCCCTGATGCATCGCTGCATCAATGGCCGTGGCCCGCAGCGTGTGAAAGTGCAGGTCGGAGCGTCCCGCGTTGGCTGCGGCGCGGTTGAATAAGCGTCTAAGCGCCGGGTCGCTCATTATGCCGCCACTTACAGGTGACGCAATTAGCATGCTGTCGCCGTCCCGTTTGTTAATCTGCTTCTTAATCATGGGAATCAGCGCATCAGGAATGTTCAAATCGGCCGTGCTGGAAGCTGTCTTTGTATCCTTCAGCCGCCTGTAACCCTTATCGCCTTCGCCCTTGCCGACGCTATGACGGACATGCAGCACCTTGTGTCTGAGATCGAAGTCTTTCACCTGCAATGCGCACACTTCATTGATGCGCAAATCGAAGCACGCGCCCAGATATACGGCGATACGGCAATATTCCGGCATGCCGTTATAGATGGCTTCCAGCTCTTGCCATGTTGCCACAGGAATCTGAGCCTGTTTACTTTTTGGCAGCTTGGGATTGCACATAGTTACCGGCGATTTCTCGATAAGCCCGTTTTGCTGAGCCTTTTTCATCACGTCTTTAAGCAACTGGAATGCGCGTAACCTTGGATGTGGAGGCATTGGCGATTCAAGCCACTTGTGGATATCCGCCTCTGTAATTGAAGCAACAGCCTTGTTGACAAAATCTGCTTTGAGCAGATAAGCTAAATATTCCCGATGCTTGCGCTTGGTCGCTTCTTCAAATGGTCGCCCATCTTTGCGTCGCCAATTCTCCACGTACTCTATTGCGTAGTCTTTGAATACTATGTTTGCACGTTCATTTTTTGCACGTTGCTCAGCCTCTCGCTCGCTTGGATGCGTCCAAGTATCTAAACCAGCCTTGTCTGCTTCCACGAGTTGTTTTTCTTTGGCAAGCCATCCTTGCGCTGTCAATTTGTCGGAGAACACCCTTTGCACGACATTTCCGGGTTTATGAGGGTTCTGGTAACGCGCCCTGTAAGCGTGTCGCGTTTTGTCGTAAATGACGCTTCCCCAGCTGTTCTTCGTTCGCATACCTCCATCATGCCACTTCTGTGTACCCGCTGGTGTACCTATAACGTGTACTTAGACGTACCCCAGCTTACGCAAACGCACATTAAACCAATACGGGAAAACGGCACAATACCAACGAAGATAAAGAAAAAGACCCTCTGCGGTGGAATGAATGCAGAGGGTCTCGTGGAGCTGACGGTAGTCGAAACCGCGACCTCTTCGATGCGAACGAAGCGCTCTACCAACTGAGCTACAGCCCCTTGGATGTTACTTTGCTCCGCAAAGCAACTCGCAACAATATAGTACGGAGTGCGGTCAAACGCAATTTGACGCCGAAGTGTCGCACGCGTGTCGACACGGTAACGTTTCGGTGTCGCCGGTTGGGCCGCCGCAAGCGCAGCATCGTCCCAGCCGTCTGCCGGCGCAATAGCTCGAACTAAGATCACCACTCCGCCTGGATACCAGGGATACCGCGGCGGCTTGTTCAGTGTCGCAGACGGGGCAAGTCACCCACACCGCTCCGTATGGATACCGCGGCGGCACCCGGCAACGTCATCACGTCTCCAGCACGCCCAACACCTTCTTTTCGTTGTAGAACGCGAACACGATGCCGCCCAGACCGCACAGCACGGCCGCGCACACGGCGGCGATGCGGTAGCCCGCGCCGGACGCCATGCCGATGGTGGAGACGCCGGTGAACAGCAGCATGGCCACGGACTGGCCCATCTTCATCGCAAAGGTGCGGGCCGCGTAGAACATGCCCTGACGGTCCTGGCCGGTGGTCTTGGAACTGGCGTCGGCGATATTCGCCACGATGGCCTGCGGCAGGATGCCGAACGCGGCCATCGGAATCGCGCCGACCACCGAGAGCACCAAACCCTGGGCCATCGCCGGAATGAAGCCGAGCACGGCCGAACCAAGGGCGCCGGCAAATGCGAACGCACAGGTGAAGATCACGAAGGCAACCAGCAGCAGCCTCTTCTTGCCGACCTTATTGGCCAGAATATTGACCGGCAGATAGAACAGCACAGAGACGCCGGTCATGAGCACGAAGTAGATGGTCGTGGTGGTTTCCGGCAGCTTGAGCAGGCTGGTCACGAAGAACGGCAGACCGGTCTGGAAGGTGGTGATGGCCACCCAGTAGACCACGTCGGAGCATACGAACTTGCGGAATTCGCCGTCGCCGAACGTCTGCTTCAGGGATTCGATGGTCGATTCGGAGGTGGGATGGGAGTTGACGTAGTCCTTCTCGCGGATGGCCAGCGGCGGCACCAGCATGCACACGAACGCCACGGCGGCCATGATGGTGAAGGTCACGCGGATGGCGGTGATGCGGCCCATCATCGGCACGAACGCGCCCCAAATCACCGGCGCCACGTACGCGATGGCCGTGCCGGCCACCCAAGTGAAGGAGATGGCGGTGGAGATGGTGAGTTGCTGCTTGGAGTCGTGGCCGAGTTCGGCGATGAGCGCGTTGTACGGCGTGCAGTAGAACGTGAGGGCGATGTAGTAGCCGATCACGGTGACGAACAGGAACGCCGCGTTCACCCAGCTGGTGCCGTTGATCGGGCTCCAGAACACGAGCACGGTGACCACCGCGAGCGGCAGGGCGGCGAATTTCAGGAACGGCATACGGCGGCCGGATTTGGCGTCGCAACGGTCGGAGAGAGACGCCACGGCCGGGTCCACGAACGCGTCGAAGAATCGGGCGAAGGCGGTGATGCCGCCCACCACGGTCACGATGCCGAGAACGACCAGGCCCTGCGGCACGAATACGGTCTGACCTTGGGAGATGGTCTCCTGGTCAGGTTGGTAGAAATACACGAGCCAGTTGGAGATGATGCCGGAAAGCAGCGCCCACCCGAACTGGCCGACCGCAAACGCCCACACTTTGGCGATGGGGAGATCTCTGATGGCTGACTTCGCCGGTGCAACTTGCACACCCGTTACACTTGCTGTAGTCGCATTGCCCATTCTCACAACCTCCGAATCAACATTGACACAGTGTCAAAATCCAGTATACACCGGCACACCATGCGCTCTACGATAGTGGGCATGACAAGTCTGACCGAGCAACTGCCATACGTATACGCTTTTCCTGATGCGTTGGGGACCGGATTACTGGTGCACACCGAGAGCGTATTGGACGATGAGATACGCGATCGTATTGGCTCGTTCATCCATGAATATGAGGTTGTATTATCTCGATTCCGCGATGATTCCATCGTCGGCCGGATGCGCACGGCCGCACATGGCGGCACGTTCGATTTTCCCGACTGGGCATCGGGTCTGTTTGGCCTGTACGACCGCCTGTTTGCGGCAACCGATGGGGCGACCGACCCGTGCGTGGGCGAGGATTTGATTCGGCTTGGCTATGACGAGTCGTATTCGTTTACGCCTGCGCCAGATGCCGCTGAACATGCAGGCGCGATCCACGGACGAGCCATTTGGTCAGCCGACGTTGAGCGGCATGGCACAACACTGGTGACGCGCGGACCGGTCGCGCTCGATTTCGGCGCGTGCGGTAAGGGGTATTTGGTGGATTTGCTTGCGGGGATGTTGGGTGATGGCGCGGGTCACCCTCAACCCATTCAATACGTCATCGACGCCGGGGGTGATTTGCTAGTGCACACGGACGAACCAATCACCATCGCCCTTGAAGATCCTGCCGATCCGGCCAACGCCGTAGGTACGGTCGAAATCAGCCAAGGTGCATTCTGCGCGAGCTCCCCCAGCCGCCGCCACTGGTCTGACGCCGCAGGTCACCAACTTCACCATCTGCTCAACGCCATCGACGGACTACCGGTTGACGATGTAGCCGCCACATGGGTGGCCGTCACGCCGCCATCGAGCGCCATAACCACGAAGACATCGACGCATGGCAGCAATGCCTCGACAACGGCAAACCGCGATACCGACGATTCGTCGAACACCGTTGCGGCACACGTCCCTGTCACACTGGCCGACGGCCTCGCCACCGCCCTGTTCACCACCCCGGCCACCCAGCTGCGCGCTCACTTCCCCTTCGAATGCGCCATTCTCAACGCCAACCGCACCGCCGCCCAATCCCCCAATTTTCCCGGCGGCTTTTTCACACACTAATGTACGAAATCATCAGTATCACATCCAGTGGAGCATTCCCTCGGGTGGACCGATGGGTTGCTCCCCTCAGTCAGCTACGCTGACAGCTCCCCTCGGAGAGGGGAGCCGAGTATAGCTAATCCGCTAATCCGCTAACGCAGGAAACAATCCGTCAGTCAGCGAGCGCGAACTGGCTGTTGTAGAGGTCGGCGTAAAAACCGCCCGCCGCCAGCAGTTCGTCGTGCGTGCCGCGCTCGATCACGTCGCCGTGGTTCATGACGAGGATCATGTCGGCGTCGCGAATCGTGGAGAGGCGATGCGCGATCACAAAGCTCGTACGGCCCACGGTCAGCGCATCCATGGCCTTCTGAATCAGCTCTTCAGTACGGGTATCGACCGAGGAGGTGGCCTCGTCGAGAATCAGAATCGGCGCGTCCTGCACCATCGCGCGGGCGATGGTCAGCAGCTGCTTCTGGCCCTGGGAGAGCGACGACTTGTCGTCGAGCACGGTGTCATAGCCGTCCGGCAGCGAGCGGATGAAGTGGTCGAGGCCCACGGCCTTGCACGCATCCTCGATTTGCTTGTTGGTCACGCCAGGCTTGGAGTAGGCGATGTTCTCGCGCACAGTGCCACGGAACACCCACGTATCCTGCAGCACCATGGAGAACTGGTCGTGCACGTTCCAGCGCGGCACGGACTTGGTGTCCACGCCGTCAATCGAAATCGAACCGCCGGAAATCTCGTAGAAGCGCATCAGCAGGTTGACCATGGTGGTCTTGCCGGCACCGGTCGGGCCGACGATGGCGACCTTCTGACCGGCCGAGACTGAAGCGGAGAAGTCGTTGATAATCGGCTTGCCCGGCTCGTAGCCGAACTGCACGTGGCTGAATTCCACGTCGCCCTTCACTTCGTGGCCGCCCATGTAGTTCTTGCCGAGTAGGGCCTGCTTGCCGGATTCGTCTTCCATCTCCGGCTCTTCAAGGAAGCCGAACACGCGCTCGGCGGCGGCCGCGCAGCGCTGCAGGTTCTGGAAGGCCTGCGCAAACTGCGAAAGCGGCTGAGTGAACAGGCGGATGTACATCATGAACGCCACAATCACGCCGAACTCGATCTGCCCGTCGAGCGCGAGCGCCGCGCCCACCACGCACACCACCACGTAGCCGAAGTTGCCCACGAAATTCATGAGCGGCATCATCAGGCCGGAGAGGAACTGCGACTTCCAGCCGGACTCGTAGAGGTCCGAGTTGTACTTCTCGAAGCGGCGGATCGAATCGGCCTCGCCGTTGTATGCCTTGACGATGAGGTGGCCGGCGTACATCTCCTCCACGTGGCCGTTGACGTCACCTAGCGCCATCTGCTGCCGGGCGAAGTACTTCTGGGAGGACTTCATGATGGCCATCATGATGATCAGGCCGATGAGGCTGGCACCGATGGCGCACAGGGTCATGATCACGTTGTTGTAGAACATCATCACCAGCGCGCCCACGAACAGCGTCACCGAGGTAATCAGCGAGCCGAGCGACTGCCCCAGCGTCTGGCCGATGGCGTCCACATCGTTGGTGATGCGCGACAGCACGTCGCCGTAGCTAACCTTGTCGAAGTATTTGAGCGGCAGTTTGTTGATTTTGACCGAGATCGACTCGCGCAGTCGCTGGGCGGTGCGCTGGGTGACGTTGGCCATCATCCAGCTTTGCACGTAGCCGAGCACGGCGTAGCCCACGTACAGGGCCACCAAAGTCCAGGCGATGTGGCCCACCGTGCCGAAATCTACCGAGTTCATCACCGGTCTGCCGTTAACGATGGCGGGCAGACCTTTGACGATCTCGTTGGTCATGTCCTTGAGCTTGTCCGGGCCGACGATCTGGCAGACGGTGCCGGCCGCGCCCAGGATGAGCGCGATGATGATGACGGGAAGATAGTTGCGGCAATAGTTCACGAGCTTGCCCATGACTTTGCCGAAATCATGGGGCTCTTCGACGGCACGCCTGCCGCCCATTGGTCCTCTTGGCATTTGTTTTACTCCTTAAAAGTCCGTATTGACCTCCCTCTGATGAAGGAGGTGGCGCGAAGCGCCGGAGGGAGAGAAGCCGTACGCGACTACCCCTCAGTCAGCTGTGCTGTTTTATTCGCTCGCTTATCAGCTCGTCTTCGCCTGGGAACAGCCCACTGGGCTGTTCCCTTTACGGCTCAGCCCCTGACATGGGGAGCTACCGCTGCCGCCCCCCCCTACGCCGTAAGCTCCGACTGGCTGAGCTGGGATTCGGCGATCTGGCGGTATACGTCGCAGTTGTCGAGCAGTTCCTTGTGCGTGCCCTGACCCACGACCTTGCCGTCGTCGAGCACGACGATGCGGTCGGCGTTCATGATGGTGCCGATGCGCTGGGCCACGATGAGCTTGGTGGAATCCTTGGCCTCGCGGGCGAGCGCGTCGCGCACTTCGCGGTCGGTCTTGAAGTCGAGCGCGGAGAACGAGTCGTCGAAAATCAGGATTTCCGGGTGACGGTACACCGCGCGCGCAATCGACAGGCGCTGCTTCTGGCCGCCGGACACGTTCGATCCGCCTTGGGCGATCGCGGCGGAATACCCGCCGTCCATGCGCGCCACGAACTCGCTGGCCTGCGCCACGTCGGCGGCGGCCCTGACGCGATTCAGCTGCTCGGCCGGTATATCGGCACCTTCCGCGGCCTCGCCAGCGGCGATCAACGCGGCCTCGCGCTTGCGCCCGGCCGGGGTGGAGGTATCGGCCATCTCGACCTCCGCCGGGTCGCCCGGCTGATCGCCGTAGCTCACGTTGGAGGCCACGGTGCCCTTGAACAGCACGGACTGCTGCGGCACGTAGCCGATCTTGTCGCGCAGGGCCTTCAGGTCGTAGTCGCGCACGTCCACGCCGTCGACCAACACCTGGCCTTGGCTGGTGTCATAGAAGCGCGGCACGAGATTGATAAGAGACGACTTGCCGGAGCCGGTGGAGCCGATGAACGCCACCGTCTGGCCCTGCTCGGCGGTGAAGTTGATGCCTTCCAGCATCGCCTCGCGCGAATCCGGGTAGGTGAAGCTGACGTTGCGGAATTCCACGGTGCCCCTCTGGCCGGTTTTGGCCACGTCGGCGGCGGTTTTGGTGCCGTTCTCGACGATTGGCTCAGTGTCGAGCACCTCCATGATGCGCTGCGCGGACACGTCGGCGCGCGGCCAGAGCACGAACACCATGCTCATGAGCAGGAAGCTCATGATGACCTGCACGGAGTAGTTGGAGAACACGACCATGTTGGAGAACACGGTGAGCTTGTCCTTGAGCCCGGCGGCATCGATCAGGTAGGTACCGATCCAGTAGACGGCAAGCATCAGACCGTTCATGATGGTGTTCATCAGCGGCATCATGAACGCCATGACGCGGTTGGTGAACAGCTGGGTGTCGGTGAGGTCCTTGTTGGCCTTGGTGAATTTGGCTTCCTGGTAGTCCTCGGCGTTGTAGGCGCGCACCACACGCAGGCCGGTGAGGTTCTCGCGGGCCACGAGGTTGATGTTGTCGGTCAGGGCCTGCATGGCCTTGAATTTCGGCATGACCATGGCCATCATGATGACGATGGCCGCCAGCAGAATCACTACGGCGATTCCGGTGGCGAGCGTCCATTCGAAGCCTTCGCCGGCGATCTTGCACACGGCCCATACTGCCATAATCGGCGATTTGACGATGAGCTGCAGACCCATGGTGATGAACATCTGCACCTGCGTGACGTCGTTGGTGGAGCGGGTGATGAGGCTGGCGGTGGAGAACTTGCTCATTTCGGCCGGGCCGAAGGACTCGACCTTGCGGAATTCGAGCGAGCGCAGACGCTGGGTGAACGAGGCCGCCACGCGCGCAGCGATGTAGCCGGTGATGATGGCACACGCCGCGGATCCGAGCGAGATGAGCAGCATCTTGCCGCCGGCAATCCAAATGTCCTTCATGTGGCTGCCCGGCGTTTCGACCAGCGTGGTGATGTCTGACATATAGTCGGGCAGTTTCAGGTCGAAGTAGACCTGCCCGACGATGGTCACCAGAGCGATGAGCATCTGACCGATCTCCGCTTTGGAGAGGTATTTCATGATGCGAAGCATTGGTTTCCCCTTGTGTTGGTTGGGTTGGTTATTGGTTATTGACGATTGGTTCTTAAGTTGGCTGGGTTATCGGCGATTATCGGTTCACGATGTCTTAATAGTTTCTATTGTTTGATTACTTACACTGTGAGATATTACGCGCACTTCTGCATGTTCGCTGTGAGCGTCCTCAATTAGCCTTGCCGATTAGTTCTCCGCGCGCTTAGCTGCCATGTGTTCAGCCACGCGCTTGCCCCGCTCCACGAATGCCTCACGCACCTGTTCAGCAGTCGGCCGAGGCCGCCCCGGATGGCAAATCGACATATATGTGGTGAACTCAGACACCAGGTCAACGAATTCGCGCGTGCGCCGCTCCCCCATTTGCGAGAAAATCCAGCAAATCGCGGAACGCATTTCCTCTATCATCCGATGAGACTGCTCGCGCCCGGAATCAGTGAGATTCACGCGAATAATGCGCCGATCCTTGGAATCAATGTCACGCGTGACCCAGCCTTTTTTCTCCAGAGACGACAGCACAGTGGAGATGCGGCCGGAACTGGCCTGCAGCGCCGATGCCAATTGCGATGGCGTTTGCGTCCCCTTCATGGACAGCTCCCGGAGCACGAACTGCTCACCATGGGCTCCACGAGTGAATTCCCTCTGCATTGTCGAACGATTGCCCCACACGCTGGCATACAGTTCACTAACTGCTTCCTGCTCAAATCCCATAAGAGCACCATCCATTTCCATTCGCTACACGGCAGAGCGCCGCAAACATCCCAAGAATATCTCACACCGTAAACAATTCGCTACTAGAAACTATTTTTGGAACGCATAATGCACACACTCCACGCTCTTTGATATTCTGAAAGCCGCATAGATATTCACTTCGGGGCGTCGTCTAAGAATATTTGCTGGGCCAACGGTAGCGACGTTGGCATTGTGCTCCATGAGGTATCTGGTCGAAAAGGCGGACGAAGACAGACCAGTTGGGCGGAGCGCGCCCATACCTCAAAACCATTGCAATTATTCGCTTTGACCATTTTCGTGGAGTCACGAAAATGGTCATGAAAAACATAAGGACACACCCATGAACCGCGACGAAATCACACGCAAAACCAGCGAACTCAGCACTATCGCACACACCACCGAGGACTCCAAAGTTGAGTATTGGTATGCACGCGAGCTAATGACCTATATGGGGTACGACAGATGGGAAAACTTCAGCAAAGCTATTACACGAGCCAAGCAAGCTTGCGACAATTCCGGCGTATCCGTTGAATCCCATTTCCGTGACACTACGCGAGACGTGACTCTCGGCAGCGGTGCCACCAGCTCCATCGCGGACGTCAAGCTCACCCGATACGCCTGCTATCTCATTGCTCAAAACGGTGATCCGAAGAAAGAAGAAGTGGCACTTCTCCAGAGCTACTTTGCCGTTCAGACTCGCAAAACGGAAATCATTGAGCAACGCATGGGAGAAATCAGCCGGCTCGCCGGCCGAGAGGCCCTTGCCACTGCAGAGAAGAAACTCTATCCGTATACCCAAATCACACACAACAAAACCGCACAAGTGCACATGTACACGCCCAACCACGCCGCAGAACGCCGGCAAGGATGTGATACAGGCCACAGAAAGCGTTGTACCGCCTAGGCAATGCAACAATTGTCCGCTATGCTCTGAAGGCAGATGGCGGCACGGATGCCATCCCAAAGAGGGGGTATGACCATGATTCGGGGTATGAACCTATGCAGCATCGCCGGCTGCACGCACGAAGCAGAAGAAGCGGGCATGTGCAACATGCATTTCACATCGGCGCTGGTTCACGGAGCGCTGCACTACACTGCGGGCGGACGTCCGTCGCACTGCTGAGCGCAACAACAAAGCAAAACAACCAGTAACGCTCAACGGCTTCCACATGTTCATGCTCTAATTGCATGTACTTGCAGACACAATGGCCGGTCTGAGCCAACTGCCCTCGCATGGAGCAGCTGGCTCAGACCGGCCATTATTGTTGCTTTGTACTGTTTGCACTGTATTGCGCCTGCATTGCGCAAGCTCGAGCGCACTCGGGTGCACTCGCTGAGTGGCGTGAATCGCAGATTGCTCAATAGCAACGCAATCCACGCTACTCAGCAGTTGCCATGGTTATGCGCGGCGTTTGCGGATGACGAGCAAGGCACCAGCCGCAGCTGCCAGCACCACAACCACGACCGCAATGGCAGCCACGGCAGCACCCGTATTCGAAAGGGGCGCAGCGCCATTAGCAGCCGGCTTATTCGTGGCAGTGCTACCGGGCTTAGCAGTGTTGCCAGGATTGTTGGTATCGCCGGGCTTCTGCTCTCCAGGGCCGGGAGTGACCTCCGTGGCCGTGACCGTGACTTCGAACGTCGCGTTCACGCCACGATAAGAGACGGTGATGGTCCTCGTGCCTGCGGTGGCAGAATCAAAGCCAGTGAACTTCAGATCACCATCAGTTGGATCAATCAGCTTGCGCAGCGTTTCAGTATCGCCGACTTTGTAAATGGCGGATACCTTCACATCGGCAGCGTTGAACTTATCGCCTACCTGATAGGAATCCTTGGTCACTTCCACAGCAAGCTCAGCCAACTGAGGCAGTTCGCCGAATGTCACTGTGTAGGTTTTCGCCGTGCCATCCTCAGCAGTTACAGTCACCGTGGCCACGCCGTTGTTCTCGGCCGAAGCCTGCTCCACTTGCACCGTAGCCTTTGCGTCAGCAGCAGTCGCCTCCACCGTCGGGTAGGAAGCAGCATCTCCAGCCAGCGCACCGGCATATTTAGTGGTATCCGCGGAGAATCCGTCAACCGTCTTGCCATCCACAGTCAGATCAGCAAGATTGGCGTTACTAGACGGCTGCGGCTCTGGTGTCGCTTCACCTTCGGCGATGCGTACTTCAGCGATCTTGGCATAGTCATTGCCATCGGCGTAGGTGAAGTTGAGGCGAATGCCCTTGGTGGCGGACAGAGCGCTCACATCGGCTTCCGTCACGGCTCCAGCAGCACCATTCACAGTGACTGCCGGCAGCGTGGCATCAGTCCACGTGGCGCTGTCTTCAGCTAGGTACGATACAGTGAAGCTCTTCGGAGCGGCCTCGCCCTTGGCCTTATCCACCGCAACGCTGAGCTTGCCCAGCTGATATGCCTTATCGAAGGTGTAGCTGAGCCACGGCGAGGTGTCGCCGGTGCCCCAGTTCGACCAGTTGGTGCTCAGGTTGTTGTCGCAAGTCAGGTCGGCCGTAGAAGCGGAGGCCCAGCTACTGGCCGGCTCATACTTCGAGGCCGCAGCGGACGAGCAGAACAACCGGGCAAGGTTGCTTTCCACAGTCACGGTGAACGTGGCGGTTACTGAAGAATCAGCGACAAGACGCACCGTCACGGTTTGCTCGCCCAATTTGGTGGTGTCGAAGCCTTCCAGCGTGTATTCGCTTGGCTCCAGCACACGCGTTTTGCCATTGGTGAGCGTGGCGGTAACCGTCACGTCCCGAAGCGCGAGCATCTGCCCCTTGGCGATAGTGGCTTCAGGGTCCTTAGCCGCGATGGACTCCACAGCAGCAGTCTGCGAACCGAACGCAGTGCCGTTGAAGGCCACGGTGAATGCGCCGGCATTGCTGTTCGACGTGGCGAAGACACCGGCATCGAGCCCGGTTGCGTCCGCACCGGTCAGCGTTACCGTAGCGACATCCTGCCATTCATCGTTCGCGGAAGCACGCCAGTAGCCTTTCAGGGTATCGGTTGCGGCGCGCTCCAGCTTGAGTTGCACTTGGTCGCCGAAGCCGGCACCAACATGCGATGTTTCCTTATCGATGTAGCCATCGGCATTGGAATCGTACTGCATGTAAATGCCGCTTGGGCTGGCAAGTAACGTGGCATATCCCTTGCCGCCGTTAGCGTCAGCAAGACCGTTACGAACCACCAGGCCGGCACGCGGATCGCCATTACCGCCCAAGTCGAGCGGCTTGACCGTGGTTTCCAACGTTTCGTTCACGTCCAGAGCATCAGGCTGGTACACCGCGCTGCCCTCGTTGCGATCCGTCCAGACACCACGATTGGCGTTGTCCGTAACGGTGAAGTCATAGGTACCGCCGGATGCGGCGACCTGGCACGCGCTGCCGCCCTTCCAATGGGCTTCCTTCCAACTTCCGGAAATCGGGTTGGAGCAGGAAACGTCGATGGTTCTGCGGAATGTGCGGCCCGGGTTGAAGTTGCTGCTCTCGGCAAGAGTGCCTGTAATGGTGTAGGTTCCCGGCACATTGAATGCGTAGGTGCTGCCGGCAGCCTTGGTCGACTTGCTGACTGCCGTACCGCCTTCCACATTCCATGTCACCTTGGTAGCAATGGTATCGTCGCCTTCCTTGACGTTGACGGTGTCCGGCAGAGTAACGGTTCCGCCCGTGTTCACGGTCTTCGGGAGATCATCGCCGGTTTCCACAGTCCAGTTGACCAGCTTGCCCTTGGCGCTACCATGGTTGTCCCAATAGTTCAGATCCCAGCCGTCGGGCTCGCCTTCTTGAGCAGGATTATGCATTTCGATGGTGCCGTTCTCACCGATGGTCAGCGGCAGCCAAACATAGGTGGAATCGGCTTTACCGGAATCCCAACGGTCACCAAGGTAGATGAAGTGACCTTTCTCCTGGTCTACTGCGAGCACACTAGCCGACTGCGAACCGAATGTGGTGCCGCGGGTATCGCCCACAGACAACAGACCATCCGCGCCTTCCGGCATGTTGTTGTACCACGTGTTCTCGTTGGCATCGTCCTTTTCCACGCCACGGGTCCAGCTTCCCAGCATGGAGTCGGCGGTGTAGTAGGTCTGCTTGTTCGGGTCCCAGCCGGTTGCACCAGATGCGATGATGTTGTAACGCCCGTCATATTGGAATACGGCAGGAGCTTCCAGCGAACCATTTTGTTTGACGATTTGGAAATCTTCGCCACGCACCGGGGCATCCGTAGTACCGTCTGCAAGAATGTATGGGTACTGCCCGTCAGCAGAGTACTGCTTTTGTCCCTCGGACTGGTCCACATTCGTGGTCTTGACTACATTGGTGTAATCATCGTTGAGCTTGGCGATATACAGCGTGGCATTGGCTTCGGAAGAATACAGTACATAGGCACTGTCGTCCTTCGGATCCACGAACACAGTCATATCGCGGCTGTCACCGTTCTCACCCCAGCTGGGGTTACCTGCGGCTTCTTTCCAATTGTTCTGGTTAGGCAAACGATAGGCACCCACCATAGTGAACGGGCCCGCCGGATTGTCGGAAACAGCCACGCCCGCAAGTGCACGTGCATAGTTGGAACCGCCCGGCGTGGTGCTTCCATCGGAATGCCACCACAGCACGTATTGCTTGTTCTTCTTGTTGTAGATGATCTTCGGACGCTCGAAAATGCCCTGTACGGAATCAACCGCGCCATCACCATCCTGATCGGGGTTGGTGTTGAGGTACGGGAAGATTGCGTCGGCCTTGGCAGCGTCCACACTGCCGTCGGACTTGGTCAGGTTGTAGGCCTTGTCGAAGTAGGCGTAATCGGCATTGCTCTTATCCGTCAACTGAGATTTGCTGGTCACCGCACGCAGCGCCACACCAAGATCGGTCCAGTTGTATAGATCTGTCGACATATAAGCATGAACACCGGGGCTGTTGTCGTAACCGTTAGAACGGTCTTCGCCATACCAGTAGTAGGCGTCGCCAACCTTGACCACTTGGCCACCGTGCGCTTGGATGTGTGTGCCGCCATTATCATTGGCGTTCTTGGCATACCAATATGGCTGGAAGTAATCGCTAGCGTTCTTGCCCGGATCGGCTGTGGGCTGGAACTTGGTGTATGTCGGCACTTGGCCGATGGTAGGCAGGTAATCCACACCTGCCGCACTGGCACTTGCAGCGGCCAGCCCGCATGACAATAGCGTTGCCGCGGCGGTAATTGCCGCGATAAGAGCGCCCTTGCCCTTATTGTTTATCTTCATTGATTTGGTTCCTTGATTGATGATAACGGTTTTTTGAACAAACAGTTATGTCGCTATCCGCGAAGTCAGAAAAGGGCCGACAAATCAATATACCGATACTGAAAACTCAGTATTCAACTTGTCGGACCAATTATGCTCAAAGAGCGGAGGAACCGGCCGGCAATAGTCAATATTGCCGGCTTGTTCCTTCCCCCATTACTGTGCGAGGGTGCTATGCACGCTTGCGCAGCATGAACAATGCACCCGCGGCAGCGGCCAGCAGAGCGACAGCGCCAGCGATGGCGGCAACACTGGAACCGGTGTTGGCCACCGTGTTCTTGTTGCCGTTGCCGGTGGCACCGGGCTTGTTGGTGTTGCCGGGCTTCTGTTCTTCAGGGCCAGGGGCGACTGCGTTGGCCTTGACCGTGACGTTGAAGGTCGCGGTCACACCACGGTAGGAGACGGTAATCGCCTTCTTGCCTGCGGTGGTGGAGTCGAACGAGCCAATCGCAAGCTGCGGGTCGTCAAGAGCGACCGGCACTTCCTTGGTCTTGTCGACACTCTGGTAGACGGCAGTCACCTTCAGACCGGCGGTATCGAGCTTGTCGCCGATGGCGTACTCGGTCTTCGTGGGTCCGATCACCTTGAGCGAAGCCAAAGTGAAGGCGTTGAAGGTCACCGTGTAGGTCTTCGTCTCAGACTCGTCGGCTGAGGTCACCGTAATGGCGGCCTTGCCGCCAAGCTTGCCGTTCTCAACCGCGTCGCCAGTCACCTTGACGGCGGCGGCATTGTCGGTGGCGAAGGCCTGCAGCACCGGGTTTGCCTCGGCGTCGACCGGCAGATCAACCGTGTAGTCGGTCTTGGACGGGTCGAAGCCTTCAACGGTTTCGCCGTCAAGACGCAGGTCGCCCAGCGTGGCATCGGATGCTGGCTGCGGGGTGAGTACCGTGCTGTCTTGTGCGAACACCTGGATCTCAGCCACGTTGATGTACACCTTGGTGTCCTGCAATGTGTTAGTCAGGCGGATGGCCTTGGCCTTTACCGGGGTGCCGAGCACGAAGTCAACGGTCGGGGTGTCGGCGGCGGTGATGCCGTCGGAGCCAGAGCCGGCATCGCCGGCCTGTATCTTCCAGCCATCCTTGGTACCGACTCCATGCCATTCGCCAGCCTCATTCTGGTATTCCAGCGTCTGGCTCTTCGGCCAAGACGCACGACCATCGTAGTAGAAGAAGGTCTTCACTTCGGTGATGGTCTGAGCTTCGTCGAAGGTGAACGTGGCGACCGGGTCCACCGTCGAGGCGGTGGAAGCCCAAGTGGACCAACCCTTTGACGTAGTGTCACCATCGATGGCCTTGGAAGCGGAGGCACCCTCCTGGAAGTTCACCGAGAAGTTCGTGCCAAAGGCCGCGGCGATGTTCTTCGCAGCACCCTGAACCGGCGTCACGAATGCCTGAATTTCGGTGGCGTTCATGTAGTCGTTGTTCACGGTGTTCACAATGCGCACCTTCGTGGCATTCACTGTGCCCTTATCGGCCTTGAACGTCACCGTCTGGCCTGCGGCAGGCTTAACATCGCTACCGAGTTGCATCCACGTCTCGCCATCAGTGGCGTACTCGGCCTTGGCGGAAGCCGGAGCCTTGTCACCATACGTGATGGTCACGCTGCTAAGCTCACACTCAGAGCCGAAGTCAATCGTGGCGGTCGGGCTGGCGGAATAGTCACCAGCAGAGTTCCACGTCACCCAGGATTCAGCTGACGTGTCACCATCGGTGAGCTTCTTCCACTGATCGCCCTTGCTGTATTCCGTCTGCTGGTTGGTCACGGTCAGGTTGGAAGCAGTGTCGGCCACATTCTCAGGCGTGGCGGCGGTGACATAGATCGCGCCCTTCAGCGCAATCGTGGTCGCGTCGTCCAGCTGGTAAGTACCGGTCACGGCAATGTTGTCGCCAGCCTTGGCATCGGCGAGCTTGGTATCAAGCCCATCGAAGTTCCACGTAACCTTAGCCGCATCGCCCTCGAATGCAGGCGATGCCTTGACGTGTAGGTACACCGGCGCAGCCTCAAGCGCGGCCTTCGCCTCGCTCGCACTGGTGCCGGCCAGCACTGTAGCCGATACCGGATCGGAAACGGTGAGCGCGCCAACGTAGACCGTAGCGGCGACATTGAACTCGTTGCCGTACACATCGGTGGCGGTAGCGGTGGCTTCGTAGGCGCCTTCCTTGGCCACATCGACCTTGGAAGTATCCCAGTTGGCAACCGTGGCCTTGCCTTCGCCCCAGGTGTAGTAGAGCGTGACTTCGACCGGAAGCACGGCCTTCTCGTTAACGGCGGTCTGCACGTTCACGGTCTTCTGGCTGGTCGGCGTTACATTGCGCAGAGTCCATGTCTGGTTGGCGGACGGCGAAGTGCCGCTCGGTGACTGCCACAAGCCAACCTTCGTGCCGACTGTGGTACCAGAGTTATCCACATCGAGGTTCGTCTTAGTCGCGGCATTGAGCAGCTGGTAGGTCGAACCATCGGAAGTGTTGAGAATCCACTTGGCAGCCGGGTCGGACTTAGCGGCCTCAACCGTTTCGTTGGAAAGCGCGTTCGTGCCATCCTTGGACACCAGCACCTTGCCTTCGGCGTTAGTAATCACATAAGCCTTGAGATCAGGGCGCTCGGAGTCGGCGGGCTGCTCGATCTGGGTAAAGGTCCAAGTCTGCTTCTTGGCGTTCTCGGCATCGGAAGCGACGTTGGCCAGGGACAGCGCGGAATCACCAGAAGTGGTATCAGCCACGGCCTTGCCGGACTGCTTACCAACGAGCTGGTAAGTGTCGCCGGTCTCGACGGCAGCATCCTTAGCGTAGCCGGTCACGCCAGTGAGCTGGATGGAGGCGATAGAACGGGCGGGCACAGTGACCGTAGCGGTCTTGGCAGCCTTGTCAATCATCACAGAGCCTTCAGCTTGCTTGACGTTGCTGGTCTTGGCGAAGACTTCCGGAGTGGCGGAATCGACACCCGCGTTCTTGTCTTCGGCAGAGGTTTCGGTGGTCAGGTAGAGCTCACCGTAAGCGTTGTCGGCAATCTCGCCGTACTTCGACAGGTCGATGACGAAGGTCTGGTCAGAGGTGCCGGAGTTGCGGTGGATGACGGTCTGTGTCTTGCCATCGTCGGAGGTGGCAGTCATGTTGTTGTCCTCATCGTTGTTGGCGATGACCTTGTCGCCCGCGTGGATGAAGTGGGTGATGGCCTTGACGCCGTTGTACTTGGCGTTTGCAATAACCGTGCACGGTTCAAGTCCATCGGTGGTACCGCCGTTGTTGTTCACGCGGCGCTCGGAGTAGAGCTTGCCGTCCATGCCAGCCACGGTGCAGTCGAAGTCGATGAGCACGGTGCCCCAGTTGGTGTTCTCACCGGCCGGATTCACATTCGAGCCCATCTGCATGTTGTAGAGGTCCTCGACCACCTGCCAGAAGGTGAAGTCCTTGGACTGCAGGCGGGTGACGTTGGAGCTGATCTTGCTCATCATGCCCAGCGCGTTGTCGAAACCGTACGGGTTGTAGGAGCCGGACTGCCAGGAGCCGTCCACCTCGCTCATCGACAGCTTCTTGCCGTCTGCCTGAGCGATATCGCGCGATTGCATCTGGCTGCCGTCGGAGTAGGCGTGAACATTGTACTGATCGATAAGGTCCTTGATCGCCTGCGGGTACTGGTTGTACGACTTGACAAAGTCAGCGGAGTTTGTAGCATCAGTGGCTGCGATGATGGTGTCATCATTGTCCTTGAGCGCCTCAGCGAGTGCGGTAATCGTCTGCTGCTGCTGGGCGTTATTGACATGCATACCCTCCTGCGGCTTCTTCAGCGCGTTGGAGTATGGGGTGACGGACTTATCTTTGTCGGAGTAGTACTTATCCCAGTAGTTGTTAATGAGCTTGGTGTTGTCATCGCTCTCATCGGTGTACTTCGAAGCCATGTCGCCCGGAGTGCCCCAGTAACTGGTCTCGGACTCGTTGAACGGCTCGACCGTGTCAACGTTTGCGCCAAGGCTTTCGAGGTGCTCGACGTTCTTGGTCATGTACTGAGCGAATTTCTCAGGGTTTGCAAGATTATTGCTACCGGAGTTGTATCCACCAGTGGCGTAACCGCTGTTGGTCAGGAACCACGGAGCGGAGTTGGCGAAGGCCTCTACATCGGTGATGTCGGGGTTATCGCCGGTGGCACCGCGCTCAATCCACCAGTCTTGGGCGGCGGACTTGGAGAAGTCATACTGGTTGTCGTCAGTCGGGTCGAATGCCGCAGCCAGCTTGTCTTTGTCGGCCTGCTTGGTGGTTACGCCATTGCCATACGTGCCGGAGCCGGTGGCGTCATCTTTCCACGTGCCAGGCACGGCAGCGCCTTGGCGCATGAATGGGTAGCCGTAGGCAACATCGGAGGCATTGCCGCCGCCCACGTTGTAGCGGGCCATGTTCAGGTCCAGTCCTTCATCACCGAAGATGGACTGGTAGAACTGTTCGCGCAGCTGTTTGCCGTATTCCACAGCCTTAGCCTTGGAAGCGTCATCGCCGAGATTGGTGGTGATGGCCGATTCCTCGCCGAGGCTGCCGGTGGCGTTGGCGAACCAAGCCAGCGAGGTGCCCCAGCCATCGAAACTGTTGGCATACCATGGGTTCGGGGTCACGGTAATGGCATCGTTATCAGCCGCATACGCAGTGCCGGCAACCGCAAACGCCCCTCCTCCCACTAGTGTTGCCGCCGCAACCATTGCAGCAAGCGATTTGCTCAGTACCTTCATTGGTCTCCTTAGTGTTCCTGCTGTCCGCCTTATACCGGAAAAATCGGCCTTTGCTTCACTGAGCCAGCCTCTTTGCCTGATACATGACCTACGTCGACTCCTTCTTTCGGCGCAGCCAAAATGTTTACGCAAACATTTTGATATGAGCGATTTTATCACAAAACCGTCACCCAGCAAACAACTTCAGAGACCACAAACGACGCACAAAGTCATGAGCCATTCGAATTGCGCTGGCCCAATCGCTACGAATCATATTTGCCGTAGCCCTTAAGTGAATCCCACTGCATCGAGATATCGCGCCCGCTATCCCTTCCGATAACGCCGACCACGCGTGTTGCCTTCAGCAATCAGCTTTCCTTGCGCAACTAAACCGTTTAGGAATTTGCGGACTGTTCTGTTATCGAGCTCTGTTATCTTGGCGAGTTCAGGTACAGTCACATAGTCAACCTCTGTCAAGCGTCGATTCATCGCCGACAGCATCGCTGCCCGCGAATCAATTTCACCCGATGCGGTTGCATCTGCTTTCTTACCATCCACACGTTCCCCGCCAATGAGCCTCGCACCCTCTTCGGCATCTTTCTCAACTACAGATCTCACGCTAGCAAAACCAGAACCATCCACGGTCTTCAGCGCAGGAACAATAGGAATCGTCGCCTCGAATATGTCACCATCGCGGAACTCAGGCTCTCGCTCAGTATATTGCCGGGACGCTCTTATCAGATTCCGCAGTCCGCTACCCAGCTGCTCGGCCATGCCGGTCTGCACAAACACATTAGCGATAATCGGATTCTTTGGCATTGGCGTGAACTCGCCCAGCTTCATTCGACCTTCAAAGAATGAGCGCGAAGCATTAACCGTCCGGATGGATTCATTATCAATGGTGACACGCGCCACCACCGGACTGGAATACTCCCGATGCATGAGGCTGTTTGCCACCAATTCACGGGCGATCATCGTACGCGGGCTCACTCGCTTATCGCCCTTTAACACAAAGCGGTCAGGCAGATTCCGCTCAGTAAATTCACGGAGTTGCTCGTACGAATCGAACAAGTTGGTCCGCACCATAAGTCGGTCATCGTATCGGTCAATATTGTCTCGCCGAACCACGGCATCAGTAATATACGCTGGGCAAACCGAGGAAATGACTTCATCCTTGCCCAAGAGCAGCACTGCAGCAAGATTAAAGCCCTCTTCGCCGGTCGTGTAATCACGATCGTATAGCTTGGCGCTGCGGAACAGTTCTTCGTCAGACATAGTTCCCCAAGGGTGCCCAGCTCGCTGAGCGACCGCCAGCTGCCGCATTCGCGCAATCAGCTCAGGACGCAAATCAAACGGAGTCACGTAACGGAAAATTCGCCGTTCGGAATAGTAGTTCTGCTTGCGAATATACATTTGACTAATCTGGATATCGCTTTCGATGTGTGTATCCACATCAGCAATGCGATCAAACACTGCGCCCTTGAACCGCACAACCGAAGAACTCGGAGCTACCCAAATACGAACAATAATCCGTTCGTCGTACTCGATATGTTCCGTTTCCACCATTGGAGCCGGTTCGAACATCTTACGATTAGACACTACGTTGACAACGTTGCGCTCTATCTCACTAACGCGCTTAGAATCGACGCCGAGCACTTGACCGTCATCGTCAACGCCAAGATAAATGCTGCCACCAGAACGATTGGCGAATGAGCATACAGTCTCAAAAGTATCCGTATGAGGCAATTCGCTGCAGCGCTTGAACTCGACCATAGATGATTCACCGGCCTGCAGCACTTGCATAAGTTCATCCTGCGTCATCGCATTCCGCCCTTCATAGCGATAATTCATACATTAGGACATGGCACTTATCGTATTTTAGCATCTAATTAGTACATTAGGACATTGTTTTATGTCCTAATGTACTAATTAGGCGGCTAATTGTACTAATAATTGCACACTGATGTACTAATCCGATGATCGAATGCACTAATTGTCCGCGCAAATGCACTAATCGGATGACCGAATGTATCAATGAGACCTATAGGCAGCCGATTGGCTGACGATCAGCCCAGTCATTGGCTATCGGCCGCTAGCCAGTCAGCCGCCAACAGCCAACAGCCACCCAACTAATAGCCGCCAGCCAATCAGCCCGTCCAATCACTCCTTGTGTTCCAGTGCGGCCTTTAAATCGCGGCTACGGTAGCGTTCGCGCAGCATAGAGAATCCACCGAAGCCCACAAGCCACACCAGGCCGGCAATCGCGGAATTGCGCGTATCGTCCGCAAGGAACAACGTCAGGTAGATGAACACGAAGAACACGATTGCCACCGTATTGAGCACCTTCCAAGCGGGCATGACGAACCCGTCCGGAATGAAATCAGCGGAGCGACGGTACTTGCGGTGTGCCATCAGCGTCAGGATGTAGATGAACAGGAACACCGCGGAGCTGGCGGACGAGAACAGCACGAACGCTCCGGACACACCGGGGATGGCGTTGACGATCGGCGACAGCAGTATCAGCGCCGCGGACACCAGGATGGCGCGGGCCGGCACCTTGCGATCGGACACCTTGCCGAGCTTGTTCAGCATCGGGTTCGGCGACACCTCGGACAGCTGGTACAGGTGGCGGCCAGCCGAGTACAGCAGCGAGTTCAGCGCGGAAGATGCGGCGGTAATCACCACGAAGAACACCAGCGCAGACGCCCAATTCAGCCCGGCATACTGGAACACCATAATGAACGGGGATGCGAAGGAGCCGTCCTTGTTCGGCTTGAACGAGGTCCACGGCACAATGCACATGATGGCCACGAGCGCGCCCACATAGAAGATGAGCACACGCACGATAATCTCGTTGACGGCCTTGGGCAGCACCTTGCGCGGATTCTTGGTCTCGGAGACGGTGACGCCCACGAATTCAATCATCTCGTAGGCGAAGAACACCATCTGGAAGCTCATGAGGAAGGCCATCCAACCGTTCGGCGCGAACGAGAAGTTGGCGAACAGGTTGTCGAATCCGGCGTGGCCGGCCGGGCTCACGTGGTCCACGCCGTGAATCTGCACGGCTGGGTAATGGTAGCCGATCACGATCATGACCACGGCGGTGGCGATCATCGCGCAAATCAGCGTGATCTTGATCATCGAGAACCAGAATTCCACCTCGCCGAACACCTTGACGGCAATCAGGTTGATGGAGACCAGCGACACCAGGAAACACAGCTCGATCAGCCATTTCCAATGGGTCAGGTCGATGCCGAACGTGTCGAAGAAGGTGATGAAGTACGTGGAGACGGCCGTGATCTCGGTCATGCCCAGCAGCACGAGCGCGGCCCAATACGTCCAGCCGGCGAAATGCCCCCACCCGTTGCCAAGGTAACGGGTGATGAAATTGATGAAGGTGTGCTGGCTGGGGTCACGGTACATCATTTCGCCGATGGCGCGCATCAGGAAGAACATGATGACACCGACCAGAATGTACACGAAGATGATCGAGGGGCCGGTTAGCGAGATTGACTTGCCCGAGCCCAGGAACAGGCCGGTGCCGATGGTGCCGCCAATGGCGATGAACTGTACGTGGCGATTGCTCAGGCCACGCTCCATCTCGTTGGTCTGGTCCAGGCTTTCGACAGACTTGAGTTTGCCCGTAGCCTGCTGTGTACCACCATTCACATTCGTATCGGCCATACTGATTTCATTTCTCTTCTCTGCCGCCCGATTGTTACGCACCAGACGCGATACTCGTTCAAAACAAGTTCAAACTGTATCACCGAAATATGTCACGAAAACCGCTCAGCTCAAGAATACATGCGATGATACTGTAAATATTCCGCCAAAAAGTTCAATTCATCAACACCAAATTGAACTTCTACCTCTATTCCACGGACTTGAGCGAGCTGACCGGGTCTACGCGATCGAGCACTGGGTTGGTGAACAGCTGCACCAGCAGCGCGAACGCCAGCGTCGCCACCACGGCAATCGCATAGCTGTACCAGTGCACTTCCACTTCGAAATACAGCGACGGCATATTCAACGCAGCAGTCAGTAATCCGCCTATCCACCTGCCAAGCGGCAGACCAACCACCACACCCATACCGGTCAATATCATCATCTCGCGGTTCACGTAGTTGTGCACCTCGCGGTCATAGAAGCCCAGCACCTTCAGTGTGGCCATCTCGCGGATGCGTTCGGACACGTTCGTATTGGCCAACGTAAACAGCACCACCAGCGCCAGGCCGCCGGCGAGCCCCACAATCAGCGCCACCACGGCACCCATCAAATCGAACTTAAACGTGGCGGCCAGATGCGCACAGCTCACGGCCTTGAGCACCGACGATTCCTCGCCCAACCGATCCGCATATTCGGCCTGTTCGGTCTCGGAACCTTTCAGCTTGGCGAGCATCGCGTTCCACGTCAAGGTCGAGGCAGTGCCATCTCCCGAAGCCGAAGACGTCACACCGTCGGCCGCAAACTTCTGGTCGTACAGTCGCTCACTGATGTACACATCAGAGCCAATAAGATTGCGCGTCACGGCCGTGACCTGCACCTTGGCCCGGCTGCTACCGCCATTGCCCAGCGTGACGGTGTCGCCGGCATGAATATTCAGCGAGTTGGCGGCGGACTGCGATACAATCACGCCACTATCGTCCAGCGCTACAGTGCCGCCACCCGCTTTGCCGAAGATATTGGGCAGCCCAAACCATCCATCATCGCCAGCTTGTTCCAGCGTGACCATATCGTTCAAGATATTCAGCGAATCGTTGGGCACGGTCATCAGCTGCACGGTTTCGCTTTCCTGCGCCGCATTGCTCATCTCGCCACTATCCACGCGCAGATTCAGCGTTTCGGTGGTTTGGCCATCTTGTGCCACCTGCTTGCGCATCGCGGTGGCGTCATCGTCATTGGCCACGACCATCAGGTCGTACTGGTAGATCTGCTCGTATTGTTTGACGCCAATCGTGTCGACGGTGTCATTAATCGCAAATCCGCAGATAATCAACGCTGTGCAACCGGCCACGCCACCCACGGTCATAATCAAGCGCGACTTGAATCGGAAGATATTGCGCGCGGTGACTTTGCCGAGGAAGTTCAGCCGGCTCCATACCGGGCGAATCCGCTCCAGCAATATGCGAGCGCCCGCTTTCGGTGCCTTCGGCCGCATCAACGCGGCGGGCGTGTGCCGTATCTCCTCGCGACAGGCGAGCGCGGTGGCCACGCCCACGCCGACCACGAACAGCACGATGCCGGCCGAACCGTACAACCAGTCGTATTCGAGTCGCACACCGGGCAATATATACAGTCCCTCAATCACCACCAGCAGGAATGCCGGGATGCCAAGGAATCCGACCAGCAGACCGATGCCGCCGCCGACCAAGCAGGCGAGCAACGCGAACAGCAGATACCGGCTGGACACGGCGAGTCCGCCATAGCCGAGTCCAAGGTAGGTGCCGATAAGTCCGCGGTCTTCCTCGACCATGCGGGTCATGGTGGTCAGGCTCATGAGCACGGCGACCAGCAGGAACACAATCGGGAATGCGCGGCCGATGGATTCGATGGAACTGACGTCTGATTTGAGCGAGCTGAATCCGTCGATCGAAGCGCGTGTCTGCACATACCAACGTGCGTTGGCCACATCGTCGATGCGCCGTTGCTGCTTGGCGAATTCGCTTTCCGCTTCGCTTCGCTTCGCATCGAGTTCAGACTGCGCATCATCCAGTTTCGCCTTGCCGTCCGCGAGCTGTTGTTCGCCTTCTTCCAGCTGCCGCTCGCCTTCTTCGAGCTGCTGCTTGCCGCTGGCCAGTTGGGCGGCCTGCGCTTCAAGTTGCGCCGACTGGGTTTCGAGGGTTGCGGCATTCGCTTCGAGTTCCGCGGATTTGGTATTGAGCTGTGCCTCTCCTGCAGCCGCTTCCTGTTCCTTGGCGGTCAGTTGCGCGTTCTGCTGGTCCAAGGTGGATTGTGCGGGGGCAATGGTTTCGTTTAATGTGCGCTGCAAATCGGCTTTCTGCTGGGTCAGACTGTCTCGCTGCGTTTGCAGTTCCGTTTGCTTGGCGGCCAGCTGTTGCCGCAGCTCACTGATTGACGGCACTTCAGGCAGGGTAATGCCAAGGCGCGCGAGCAGTTGCTTGATGGCCTGCCATGTGGGTGAGTTGAAGTCGATATTCGGGTCAAGTTGCGCCAGTAGATTGTCGGCCTGTTGAATCATGGACAGCATCTGATCAATTTGTGCCACGCCTTGGTCGATTTGGGTAATGCCCTGTTCGATTTTCGTGCGATTGGCGGTCAGTTCCGTTTGCGCCGCATCGAGCTGTTTGTGAGCCGAGGTGAGCTGCGTTTTGCCTGATTCGAGCTGGGTGCGCGCTTCGGCTATCTGCTGGCGACCTTGCGCGATCTGTTGACGGGCCGTTGCAATCTGCGCACGTCCATCGGCGAGCTGCCGTTCGCCATCGGTAATGGTTGTCCTGTTGTTCTCCAATTCGGTACGGCTATCTTGCAATGTCGTTTCGTTGGCTTCCAGCTCGGCCCAGTTGTCGTCGATCTGCTTCTGGGCTTCGTCCAGCTGCTCGTTGGCCTCGTCTTGGGCATCGTCCAGTTTGCGCTGCGCGCTGGAGACGATCTGTTGACGACGGGCTTTCTGGCGTGTGGTCTGTATCTGATGTTCGATACGGTCGGCCACGGTTTTGACGGCTTCATCGTAGGCATCGGAAAACGTGTCAAAATCGGACGCACCAGTGACGGCAACCGATATCGCAGTGTATATATTGCCGGTCACGCCGTCGCTGGGTGCAAAGAACGTATAGTCCTCGGATGAGGTGGACCGGAAGGAGGTCATGCCCGAATAGCCGTCTGGATTGTTGAGGTCGCGCGGGTCAAGTACGACGCCGGTGATGGTGAGTTTCGTGGGGAACTGCGGGGATTGCTCGGCGTCGGCGTCCGTATTGGCGGCGGACTTCGCATCGGATGCCGAGGCATTGGCGGCGACACCTACCGTATCGGCATTATTGGAATCGTCATTGGAATCATTATTGGAATCGTCAGTCTCCGTGGCCGCTACCGATATGACGGATGAAGAAGTGTCTTGTGGCGTCACAGTAATGGTGCCGCCAATCTTGAGTCCGCTATCGTTCAGGAACTGCTGAGTCACCGCCACTTCGCCGGCCTTGTTCGGCAGTTTGCCTTGTTGCAGGTACGGCTGATCAAGCCCTTCGGTACCGATTTCCTGCATGGTCACGGTTTTCTTGGTGCCGTCCACCAACGTGGTCACCGTCTGAGAACGTTCGGGCTGCACGGTTTGCACACCGTCGATTCGGCGCAGTGCCGTTGCATCATCATCGGTCAGGCCGTATGTGGATAGCACCTGCAGGTCATGCAGTCCCTGCTGATCGTAAAAACGACCGGCCGCCAGAAAAGCATCGCGGCATCCGGCGTAGATGCCGGTCAGCACGGCCACGCCAAGCAGCGTGATGACGGCGATCGAGACGAACCTCTTCCAGCTGCGCAGCCAGCAACGCAACGTATCTTTGGCAAATACCGCAGAAACGCCCGCTCCTCGACCGCCGCTATCGTCGAGGTTCCGCCGTTTCACAGAATGTTTCACAGGTTGTTTCACGAATCGCCTCGCTTGTTTCACGGGGCGTTTCACAGAGTGTCTTGCAGTGAGCATCGCCAATCACCTACCATTCGATATCGGCGATGGGCCGCGGCGTTGCGTTGACCTCCTCGCTGGTCACCTTGCCGGAGCGGAAGCGAATCACTTTGTGAGCCATCGGTGCAAGCGCGGAATTATGCGTGATGATCATCACGGTCATGCCTTGCGTTTGGCAAATATCCTGCAGCAGCTGCAGTACTTCCTTACCGGTCTCGTAATCGAGCGCACCGGTCGGCTCATCACACAACAGCAGCTTCGGCTTTTTGGCAATCGCGCGGGCGATGGATACACGCTGTTGTTCGCCGCCGGACAGTTGCGCGGGGAAGTTGTCCATCCTCTCCCCCAGTCCGACTTTGCGCAGCGTTTCCCCTGGATCGAAATGGTCAGGGCAGATTTGCGAGGCGAGCTCCACGTTTTCGAGCGCGGTAAGGTTAGGCACCAGATTGTAGAACTGGAAAACGAAGCCGATGTCGTTGCGCCGGTAGGTCACCAGTCCCTTTTTCCGCAGGCCCGTAATATCGCGCCCGCCGACCACTACGCGGCCGGTTGTGGCGGTATCCATGCCGCCCAGAATGTTCAATGCCGTGGTTTTGCCGGCACCGGACTGTCCCAGAATCACGCTTAATTCGCCTTGTTCGGCGGTAAAGCTGGCCTCGTCGAGCGCGCGAATCACACTGCTACCAGAAGGATATTCCTTGACCACATGGTCGAATTCGATATACGCCATCGCACACCTCCAACGCGCTCGTGGCAGCCACCTAGCCCCATAGGCCCCGCCAAAACTTCCTGCTATACTCAAGTAAAACAACACTGTGTCGGTTCTGCAACCAACAGTTGGATTGTGGGTTGTCGGAATTTGGGGAGAAGGCCATGGCCAAAGAATTGACGGAAAGCCGCCGCACCCGCTACACGAGACGTGCCATGCAGGACGCGCTTATCGAGTTGCTGCGCAATCAGCCGCTCGGCTCCATCACCGTTAAAGCGTTGTGCGAGCGGGCCGATGTGAATCGTTCCACGTTTTACGCGCATTATGCGAGCATCGAGGAACTGCTGCACGACATTGAAGACGAAACCATGGCCTGGGTCACCACCGCACTCGAACAGCTACTCGCCCAGCCAGATCCTGCCGGCATCGAGCATGTTATTGAGCGCATCTGCCAGTACATTGCCGACAATCGCAATCATCTCCAAGTGCTGATGAGCCCGAAAGCGGATATCGGTTTCCAGCAGCAGCTGCTGGGATTGATTTACAGCCAGCGCGGTGTAGGCGAACAGTTGCAATCTTCGGCGGGTTACCCAGCCGAGGCGCAGATGCGTATGCGATTCGCCGTGTCCGGCAGCATTGGGCTTTTGCAATACTGGCTCGCCACCGATCTCGCGGCCTCTCCCGAATCGGTGTCCCACACCATCTTCACCATGTGTACGCCTGCCACGCAGTGAGCACAGTGAATTCAGTGAACTCAGTGAAGCGTGCGGTTTCATAAGCATCGCTCGCTATAGCTTCGCCTGCTCACCGGCCGCGCCCACGCCCGCGCTTGCAATAGCGCACAAATAGACGATTGACCATTTCTGAGACGATACGGCGGCATAGAATAACGAACGTTGCGCATCACGGCAAGCCCCGCGTGCGCCAAAACCCAAGAAATGTGAGAGAAGGGCACAATGAGTACTGCTGATGCGCCTAAGAAGCCGCGCGAAACCGACGACGTGCCGGTGCCGGCCACGCTGCGCAAGTCACTGAAGAACCGCCACATCCAGCTGATTGCGCTGGGCGGCGCCATCGGAACCGGCCTGTTCTATGGTTCCAGTGAATCCATCGCGCTGGCCGGACCCTCGATTCTGCTCGCCTACTTGGTTGGCGGCCTCGCGATTTTCGCGATTGTGCGTGCACTGTCTGAAATGTCCGTTGAGGATCCGAAGGCGGGCGCGTTCAGCTACTATGCCACCCGCTACTGGTCCAAGCGCGCCGGCTTTATTTCCGGCTGGAACTACTGGTTCAACTACATCCTCGTCTCGATGGTGGAGCTATCAGTGGTGGGTTCGTTTGTGAACTACTGGTTCCCGGCGATTCCGACATGGGTGTCGGCGGCCGTGTTCTTGGTGATCATCTGCGCCGCCAACCTGCTGGGCGTCTCTAAATTCGGTGAGTTCGAGTTCTGGTTCGCCATCATCAAGATTGTGGCCGTGATCGCCATGATTATCGGCGGCCTGGCCGTCATCATCTTTGTCCTGCCCACCGCATCCGGCGTGCGCGCAAGCTTCGCGAACTGGTTCACCGTGGGTAACGGCTTCTTCCCGAACGGCCTGATGGGGCAGAATTCCGACGGTTCCTGGACCGGCCTGCTGATGGCACTGGTTGTGGTGATGTTCAGCTTCGGCGGCACCGAGCTCATCGGCATCACCGCCGGCGAAACCGAGGATCCGAAGACCACGATTCCGCGCGCCACCAATGATATTATTTGGCGAATCCTCGTGTTCTACATCGGCGCGCTCGGCGTAATCATGGCCGTCATACCGTGGAACACCATCGGCGGAGACGATGTTCCCAGCCCGTTCGTGCAAATCTTCGATTCCGTGGGCATTCACGCGGCTGCCGGTATTTTGAACTTCGTGTGCCTGACCGCTGTGATGAGCGTCTACAACTCCGGCCTGTACGCCAACTCCCGCATGTTGTACTCGCTGGCCAAGCAGGGCAATGCGCCCGCTTACTTGGGCAAGCTCAACTCGCGCGGCGTGCCAGTGGCCGGCGTGCTGACGTCCGCCGCGATCACCGCCATCGCCGTGGTCGTGGTGTTCGTGTGGCCTGAGTTCGCGTTCAACTACCTGATGTCGATTGCCACCATTGCCGGCATCATCAACTGGACGATGATCATGCTCACCGAAATGAAGTTCCGTAAGGTGGTCGCCGCGGGCGGCGCTCCCGAGGATTCCGAGCTGGCCGGTCTGAGCGGCCAGGAGGCACTGGACGCGATTCACTTCAAACTGCCGTTTGCCAAGGTGACCCCGTGGGTGGTGCTGGCGTTCCTGGCGCTGGTCGTGGTGCTGATGTGCTTCTCCACCAGCTACCGCATCGCCGTCATCGCCGGCGTGATCTGGCTGGCCATCCTCTTCGCCGCCTACCAGCTCACTCAGGCGAAGAAGTAAGGCTCCATTTGCGAATAGCTCTCACTGATGAGCACTCAGTGAGAGCTATTCGCAAATGGGATTTATTCATGAAACAGCTCATCGATGCCGACGAGCTGAACGTCGGATTGAGACGCCGCAGCATCGTCGACCAGTGATTGATCGAAACCGCCGAGCGAAAACAGCAGGTATGTTCGCTGGCCGATACCGGTTCGCGCAGCACGGTCTCGCAGTAGATTCAGCACGGAACGGTCCACCGGCGCATTGCGGAATTTGCACTCGCCCACAATGGCAGCATCAGACGCATTGTCAACGGCCATCACGTCTATCTCATCCTGACGATCCCACCAACGGCCAACCGCACGCGCACGGAAGGGCAACCGTCCAGCAGCACTCTCACGCCACATCCATTCACGGCACAGACCCTCGAACGGTTTGCCGGCAAAATCATGTAATACCGGCTTGATATGACGCTCGTATACGCCTTCCACATCGCCCCGCTCCAATTCCGAACGATACGGAAAGACAAACGAATACCAGAATCGGAAGAAATTGTCGCTCAGCTGATACAGCCCACGCGAACCTTTCGCCCGCTCCTTAGGCTTCGCCGTGACTGGGAACTCACGTTCCACAATCCCCAGTTCCATAAGATTGGCGAGATACGACGATACTGTTGCGTTTGCCATCATCGTGTGTGTCGCGATCTCATTCAGCGAAGTTGCGCCGAGCGCGATCGCCCGTATCACGCTGTTATATTTCGCAGTTTCCCGCAGTTCTTCGTGCAACAAAAATTCAACCTCGCTGTATAGCGGAGCAATGCGTCTCAGAATATGCCGCTTGACATTTGCGTCTATGGTCTCATCTGGGTCAAATTCCTCTAGGTAACGCGGGATACCGCCCAGTATTGCGTAGGCCAGCGCCTTATCCTCGCCACTATAGTTGGGGAAGAATTGCGCTGCATCCCAATATGGCATCGGCAGCATCTTCAGGATGCCGGTCGCACGACCATATAGCGGCGATTTTTCTCCCAACAGCTCCTTTTCGATGAAGCTCATGGCACTGCCGCAAATCACAATCATCAGATTTGCATGACGCAACGTGTGGTCCCAAAGATTCTGTAGCACTGACGGCAATGACGGATCAGATTTGACCAGATAAGGAAACTCATCGAATATCACAAGCCTGCGGCCGCCATCGCTCGGCTCTGGCAGCCGGGTTAACTCGGTTAACGCCCTTTCCCAAGAAGGATATTGACTCAGATAATCCTTGCCCGGGGCACCCGCCTCGAACATGAGACGGGAGAACGATGCCAGCTGTTCATCTTTAGTGGCATTCTGCGCCGCGAAGAATAAGGTTTCCTTGTCTTTTGCGAGTTGAATAAGCGTCTCTGTTTTTCCCACGCGCCTGCGGCCGTAGACGAACACAAGCTGTGCCCTACGCTCAGTGAAACATTCCTGCAGTTGCTTGAGGTCATCGTCTCGTCCGATGAATGCCATGCTGCCCGCCTCCTTTATGCCATACGCCGGCGTATTTCTATCGCATCACGATTTATTGTATCACGATTAGTATAATCGTGATTATACAAGCTGTGACGAGGTGCAGGTACGGGCCAATTTGCAAAAAACTCTCACTGAGGGGGAGGTGGTGACGGCTTTGAGGTCGAGCTTGCCGCAGGTCAGGTAGACCATGGTGGCGAAGTAGTCCATGTCACGGAAGCCGCAGGCCCGTCTCTTCACGTTCCGGACGACGCTGTCGGCGCCCTCGAGGACGGCGTTGGCGTACGGGTGCTCGAAGTACGCGACGACCTCGGCGAAGCGGCGGCGGACCAGACGGGCGGGTTCCTTCACGGGTTCGAGCCTCGAGTGTATCATCCACGAGCACAGGCGGTATAGCCTGACCCATGCCCCGGCGGGCGGTGTTTTTAGTCAAGTCGGTGTTTCGTGTTTCGTCACTAATTTTTGGCCTTTCGCTGTTTGTGGTGGGTGGTTTGGGTGCGGGGTGATGCCGGTGCCCGCCCCGTGGGCCAGGCCCGGCAGCGGGTTCACGCTCCTGTTCGAGGCGTGGGCCGTGGAGATGGCCCGCCACCTGCCCGTCAGCACGCTCGCCGAGCAATTGGACGAGACCGACACCCGTTTGTGGCGGTCCGTCGCCCATTACGTCGACGAGGCGAGGAGGCTGGAGGACTACATGGGTGTGGAGGCCATCGGCATCGACGAGACCAGCCGCAGGGGCCGCAATTGCATCACCGTGGTCGCCGATCTCGTGGAGCACGATGTCATCAACGTGACGCCGGGCAAGGACCCGGCCACGGTCGAACGGTTCTCGCGTGATTTCATGGACCACAACGGGGTCCCGGAATATGTGCGTCTGGTCGCCTGCGACATGAGCCTGGGCTTCCGGAAGGGCATCCGTGAGCATCTGCCCCATGCGCGGCGGATCGTCGACAGGTTCCACGTGGCCAGGCACGCCAACGAGGCCGTCGACAAGGCCGGGAAGACGGAAGGCCGCTCCAACCCGCTGCTCAAACGGACCAAGTACCTGTGGCTGCGCAACGAGGAAAGCCTGACCGAACTGCAGGTGGAGACCAAGCGCAACCTGACGAGGCAACGGTTGAAGACCGGCCGCGCCTGCCGGATGCGCGAGATCCTGCAGGACATCTACACGGACAGCCGCACCCCGTCCGAGGCATGGGTGCGCCTGCATCGCCTGTGCTCGTGGATGATGCACTCGAGGCTCGAGCCCATGAAGGACTTCGCCCGCATGATCCGACGCCACTTCGCCGAGATCGTCGCCTACTTCGAGCACCCGTACACCAACGCCGTGCTCGAGGGCGCCGACAGCGTCATCCAGAACGTCAAACGACGGGCGAGAGGCTTCCGCAACATGGACTACTTCGCCACCATGATCTACCTGACCTGCGGCAGACTCGACCTCAAAGCCGTCACCACCACTTGACCATCACCCACCACAAACAGCGAATAGCCAAAAAAATGACGCATGTGCTGTTATACATTAAAACGCACAGAAAATCACACATATACTGTGCGATTTTCTGTGCGTTGCAGTGAGCAGCTACTCAGTTATGCGCGGCGCTTGCGCCAGATGGACAGCGCAATGCCGGCAGCGGCGAGCAGCACCATGGCACCGCTCACGCCATATACGGCGGCACCGGTGGCCGGCAACTTGCCGTCAGACTTGGTGTCATCGGTCTTGTTGTCGGTCTTGTCGCCTGCGTTATCGCCCTTGTTGTCACCATCGCCGGTATCCGGCTTGGTGGGCGTTTCCGCCTTCTGCAATGCTGCGATGGCGGCGCTCAGATCAGCGGCGGCCTTGTCAACCACAGCCTGGTCGGAGGAAGCGAGCGCAGCCTTGGCGACCTGCAGTGCCTTGGCGAGCGCAGCCCAGGAATCAGCCGTGTAGTCGGATTCCTTGAGCGCTTCGGCGGCGGCGATCTGCTTGTTGAGCTCAGCCAAATCGACCTTGCCCTGTTCAATGCCGTCAACCGTAGTATCGGATGGATTGACCAAACCATCGGTGTAGCCGTCGTAAGCAACCGCAACAGTGCCAGAGACGCTGGCCGGGAGGGTCACAGTGGCCTTGCCTTCGGCGTCGAGCTTCACGGTCTTGGACCAGTCGCCAGCAGAGAACTTCACCGAACCGGCGAGCGTGCCCTTATCGGCGGCGGTCACCGTGGCGGTGAGCTCGCGGGTGCCGGCGTTGTACACGGCCTTGGTGGTGGAGTCAACAGCCTCGATGTGCGTCGGGTTGGCAGCGGTCCAGGACTTCGTTACCTTGAGCACAGACTCAGGCACGTTCACGAACGCACCGTGACGCACCTTGTCCGGCAGACCGCCGTTAGCACCCTGAGTGATGTAGCCCTGAGCGCCCGGCTCGGCTTTGACCGGCTTCTTTTCGTTGTTGAAGTCCGGGTAACGCTTGGTCATCGGGTTGTCCCACGTGGTCTTGGAAAGCTCGGCACCCGTGGTCATAAATGCACGGTAGGCGAAGTTGTCGGACAGCAGAATGTAGCCGTCGTCGTCCTTCGTGTTGAGTTCGTCATCCTTGTTGAGCTTGATGGTCTCTGGTCCTTCGAACGGCAGCAACGCCTGCTCGAGCAGCTGCCAACCGGTGTTCGGGTCCTGACCCGGAGATGCCTCGGTGGTCGGTGCAGTCAGCACCTTGGAACGCTCAAGGAAGATGCTCTTACCAGTGGTGATGTAATCGCCAGCGGCACCGCCCTGCTCATTCTTGGTGAATCGGTAGTAGTAGCCACCGATCTTACGCACGGTGGAATCAATGCGCGAGTAGCCGGTGTCCTGCCACATCTGCGGCTCGGTGAAGTTCACGAAGTCGCGGGTGATGGCGTAACGCACCTGAGCATAGGAGCTATTGCCGGTTTTGTCGTTCTTGACCGGAGTGGTACGGGTGTCATCAGTGAACATGCGGGAAGAGAAGAACACCACGTAAGCGTTCAGGTCATCATCCCAGTAAGCTTCCGGCGCCCAGGTCATACCGGCGTTCGGCGTGTTGATGGTGATGCCGCCGTTGCCGTCGCCGTTGGTACGGGTCCAGTTCATCATATCGGTGGACTCGTAGACCTCAACTTTCCGAGAACCGTTAACCTGGTTCTGGCTCCAGCCCATTGACGAGACCTTGAGATCAGTGGCAATCAGGTAGTACTTGTCGCCTTCGTGGGAACGCAGCACGAACATGTCACGCAAGCCACCCGTGTCTGCATCATTGGTAAGTACCGCCTGGCCATTGTTGCGAGTCTTAAACGTGAAGAAATCGTTCTTCTCAGTGGAAGCCACCCAGGCCTTTTCTCCACCGTTGCTGTCGCTCTCAAAAGTGACGGCCGCATAGCCGGTGTCAGGCGCGATGCGGGTCTTCTCCTTGACAGTGACCTCGATGGTCTTGGTGACCTTCTCACCGCCGTTGTAGGAAGCGGTGGCGGTCAGCGTAACCGGCTTGGAATCACCGTCGCCGTAGGCCGGACGATTGATGATGCCAGCACCACGATACGGGTCATCGGCACCAGTGGTCTTGTTTTCGTACTTCTCGTTAGTGGACGTAATGAGCTTCTCGTCCGAGGACTTCCACGTAATCGCCGAGCCGTTCTTGGTGCCCTTGGCGACTAGCGGCAGATTCTCGGCCGCCGGAACTTTCAGCGCAGCAATCGCGGCATCGAGGTCGGCTGCGGCGGCGTTCTGGGCGTTCATCGGCTCAACGGTGACGGGCAGTTCGGCCTTCACACCACCCAGCTCAGTGGTGGCGGTGATGGTGGCAGTACCAGCCTTGACGCCGGTTACAGTACCGTCTGCGGCGACCTTGGCCACGGACTCATCGGAGGAGGACCAGGTGACGTTCTTGCTCACAGCGTCGTCCGGGGTGACGGTGGCGGTGAGCTTGGTGGAGTCCTTCTCAATCAGGGTGAGCTTGTTGTTCACCACACCGGTGCCGGAAATCGCAACGGCGGTCGGCATGGTCAGGTCAGCGCCCCTGTAGACCTTGATGTCATCCATTGCACCATTCCAGTACTCATCGACGGAGTAGAACGACTTGCCGATGTAGGCGGTGGTCGCGCCGAGATCGCTCATCTTGATGCCGGTGTTGGCCTTGAAAATGATCAGGGCATTGTTGCGGAACACGGCAAGGTTGGTGCCGTCCACGACAATCTTGTAATCGGCCCAGCTGTTGTCGTTGCCGGAAACGGTGACCTTGGATCCCTGTTCGTTACCCCAGTTGTTGTTGGAGATAACGCCCTTGATGGCGGTCTTGCTGTTGTAGAACATCAGGTACTTGTTGGCGTTGGCCTGATCGGTGGTGTTGGCGTCGTTCGAGCCGTCCTTGCCGACGATGAACGAGAAGAACTTGCCGCTGTCGTCGTGACGAGTCTTGGACGCGAACTCCAGAGTGAAGGAGTCGCCCGCATCCTTGAACAGCTGGTCATCGATCTGGGCGTACTGGCCATCGCCGCGCAGTGAGAGCGCCTCGTTGTTGCTGCGGTCACCGTACTGTTCGATCTTGGCGCCGTCCTTCAGCGTCAGGTTGTACTTGCCGGTCGAATCGGCAATCGCGCTGTTCGTGGTGCCGTTTTTGCCCGTGAAGTCCCAGCTGGCGAGCAGCGTCGGTTCAGCAGCCTTAGTAGTCTGCACTGTCGCGGTATCGGTTGTCTGTGGTTGGGAATCTTCCGATTCCATGGCATACGTCGTCGGAACTACTGCCACCATCGTTGATATTGCAATCAACGATGCTGCCATCTTCTTCCAATGCTTCACCGCATCTCTCCTTGTCCTTTGCCTCGACCCACTTGTCGGGTGTCTCGTTCGCCTCTACGTGAACGCAAACATTATTTGCGATGATACCATTACGGCACTGAGACTCAGTGTGCCAGATTCCTTATGTATATAAGCACTTACGGGGGCAACCGCCCAGTCCGAACACCCCCCGTATGTCAAAAGCCCCCTTCCAAGCCAATCACTAATACCCCCTCAATCGGCACCCCGCTCCGCCAGCCGCCCCAAACTGTTATCAATTTGTTATCTTTACCGCGCTTGCGTGGACAGAGAGCGCTCAGACCTCGAAGATCGCCGCATATTCGCGAGAGAACCCGCCTAGTCAATGAGATATGGATTGAAAACACGCTCGGTAACGGGGATATGGAGCATCAGCATGGTGCCGTAACCAAGGATCACCAGCAGGAACAGTCCACCGGGCATGTAGAACCAGCTGGCCACCAGCAGCGCCACGAACACGGCATCCACGAGGACTAGGGCCACGGTCATCGCGATGTGGGAGATGCCGAAGATGAAGGCGTTCTTCAAGGTGCCGGCCACGGTGTTCTCGAAGCGTGCCTGAAGCGCGAACACCCATTCGAAACCGATAAGCCAGAGGATGGTCAGCGCGAATTTGATGATGAGCAGCGGCGTGATCTGCAGGACGATCCATGACCAGACCAGTGCAATCAGCGCCACCAAGAACGGCAGCCACAGCAGTGTGGCTTTGATGAAGTTGGCTTTGAATGACTTGAAGTAGTTGGCGGTTACGCCTTTGCCCTCGCCCTCGATGGAGCGGCGACAAGCATCATGACCGGCGGTCAGGGCCGCACCGATGGTGATGAGCGGAATAGAGGTGACCAGCATCAGAATGTTGATCCACACGCCGTCAGCAAGATTGCTCCACGCGCGCATGAATTTCGAGTCCGGTGCCAGCCAGTTCATCAACTACTCCTCGTACAGCTTTTGGCTCCCCTCAGGGAGGGGAGCCAAATTGTCGGGCTCAACCCTTGACCGCTCCGCCTTCGGCCCTGCAATTACGGACTCGCCTACGACGAGGCTCATCATTAGCTTCGCCGCTGTCGCGGCTCAGCCTGGAGCCTGCTGGAAGCCCACTGGGCTTCCAGCCATGGGCTGACGACGCGAGTCGTCAGCCCTTGACGGCTCCCGCCATGACACCAGAGACTATATACTTCTGGCATACCAAGTAGAAGACGATGATGGGGATGATGGCCAGCATCAGGCAGGCCATCATGGCGCCCATATCCACGGAACCGTAGCCGCCCTTGAGGTATTGCACGGCGACCGAGACGGTCTTGTACTTGCCGAGGTCGAGCGTCAGGTACGGCAGCAGGTAGTCGTTCCAGATCCACATGGCTTCGAGGATGGCCACCGAGACGATCGACGGCTTCATAATCGGCACCACGATCTGGAAGAAGATGCGCGGCACTGACGCGCCGTCGATCATGGCGGACTCCTCAAGCTCCTGCGGGATGCCCTTGATCACGCCAGTGAAGATGAACACGGCCAGACCGGCACCGAAACCGAGGTACACGATGCACAGGCCCCACGGGGTATTGAGCTTCAGCATGTCGGCGATCTTGGAGAGGGTGAACATCACCATCTGGAACGGCACGATCATATTGAACAGGAACAGGGTGTAGAGCAGCTTCGCGGCCCAGTTGTTCACGCGCACGATCCACCATGCGCACATCGAGGTGCACACCAGAATCAGCGCCACCGAGCCGACGGTGATAAGCAACGTCCAGCCGAAGGAGGCGAAGAACTGCGTGGTCTCGATGCCGCGCACATAGTTCTCAAGTCCCACGAACGCCTTGCCGGCAGGCAGGGAGAACGCGTTCTTGGAGATGTACGCCTTCTGCTTGAAGGAGTTGATCAGCACCAGGACGATCGGGAAAATCCAGAACAGGGAGACAACGGCAAACAGCACGGTCCATAATGCGCCATGCTTCACAGGCTTGTTCTCGTTCATCAGGCTGCCACCTCCTTGCTCGTGGTGAGCTTGTTCTGAATCAGGGCGATGACCGCGACCAGGATGAAGAACAGCACGGCCTTCGCCTGGCCGACGCCTTCCCAGCCCATACGGCCGTAGAAGGTGCGGGTGATGTTCAGCGCCAGACCTTCAGACATGTTGCTCGGCGCACCGTTGGTCAATGCGAGGTTCTGATCGTAGAGCTTGAAACCGTTGGTCACGGTCAGGAAGGAGCACACGGTGATGGACGGCATCATCAGCGGGATGATGATGCGGAACATGGTCTGCCGTCCGTTGGCGCCGTCCACGGCCGCGGCCTCCAGCACATCGGTGGGCAGGGCTTGCAGGCCGGCGATGTAGATGATCATCATGTAGCCGATCTGCTGCCAGCACACCAGGATGACCAAGCCCCAGAACCCGTAGGACGCCTTATAGGTCAGGGCGCGGCCCCAGTGGGCTAGTACGCCGTTCAGGAGCAGCAGCCAGATGTAGCCCAGGATGATGCCGCCGATAAGGTTCGGCATGAAGAATACCGAGCGGAACAGCGTGGAGCCCTTGATCGCCTTGGTCAGCATGTAGGCGATGGCGAAGGCGATCACGTTGATCACGATGGTGGTCACGATGGTGAACGCGGTGGAGAAGCCGAGCGCGTGCAGGAATTCCTTGTCTTTCAACGCTTTGCCATAGTTCTTAAGCCCCACCCATTCACCGTCGGTAACGGTGGTGAATTCGCAGAAGCTTAAGTAGACGCCCATGATGAAGGGCACCAGGAACCCGATGATGAATGCGGCGAATGTGGGGAGCGCGAACAGCGCCCACCATCTGCGTATCGCCTTGCCAGCCATGCTGATCATGACTTTTCCTCCTCCTTGAGTCCGCTGCGTTGTGACACTGCATCGTGCGCCGGCTGCGGAGTTCAACTCAATGCGAGCTTGCCGATCGAGAACCGCATGCACGGCCTGTTCTCGTTCAAGCCTATGTTCATAGTAAACGTCGAATCATTATATGTCAAACGTTGTCATTTTAGGCGTTTCAAGTTCGAGCACACTCCGGCTCCAGCAATCTTCTTTCACCTAAGATAATGGCTATATAAAGCCAATCTAACGCCGACATAGACACTTTGCAAACGTTTGTAATACAATCGTTGTCATCGCCGCAGATCAATCAATCAGCATGTACACTGGAGTCAGTTGTGCATGTGTATTGCGATTTTCCATTCAACGCAAGGGGGCTGCAATGGCTACGAGCATTCAGGATGTCGCCCGCGAGGCCGGCGTCTCCATCTCCACCGTCTCACGTTCCTTCACCAGGCCGGATCTGGTGTCGGCCAAGACCCGCGAGCGCGTGCTCGCCATCGCCGACAAACTCAATTTCTCACTCTCCCGCTCGGCTGCGGCCCTGAAATCCGGCCGCTCCCTGCGCATCGCAGTACTGATGAGCGGCCATATCCGCCTGTGGTTCACCGCCTCGGTCATCGAGGGGCTCAACGAGGTGCTGCACACGCAGGGCTACGATATTTCGGTATTCCAGATTTCCAGCATCGAGGAGCGCAAGGAATTCTTCGAGATGTTGCCGGTACGCCGTAACGCCGATGCCGTGATTGTGGCGTCTTTCGATATCGACAACAACGAAATCGCGCAACTGGCTTCGGTCGGCGTGCCGATCGTCGGCATCAATTCAGTCGAACCCGGAGCCCGCGGCTTTACCGCCGCCGTCAATATCGACGATGTGCAGGGCTCCACGCTGGCCGCCCGCCATCTTATCAATCTCGGACATCGCCGCATCACCTACATCAGCACCAATCGCGAGGTGTCGCTGAGCTTCTCCGTGCAAAGCCGATTCGACTCATTCACCGCCTGCTGCCGCAGGGAAGGCATCGAGCCGCAGGTTATCGTCTGCAAGGTCGATGACGATGGACGTTATGAAATCAGCGACGTGGTCAACCAACTCATAAGCCAAGACGAGATGCCCACCGCCATCGCATGCCAGGAGGATGGCATTGCTTTGCCGCTTATGTTCCAGCTGGAGCGCAATGGATTCTCCGTGCCCGGCGACGTCTCGTTGATCGGCTACGACGATAGTTTCTACACCGGCGATATCGGCCTGACCACCATCCGCCAGGATCCGGTGGAAATGGCCCGCGTGGCAGCCCGCATGACGCTCGATCTCATTGACGAAAAGCCGATTGAGCAACCCTACATCGTGTTCCCGGCCCAGCTGAAGGTCCGCTCCTCCACCTCCCGCGTTAAGTAGGCTCACACAACAAAGCCCACCATAGAAAAAGTGTGAGGCAACCGCACAGTAACGCTCAATCGCACATTGTGGAGAATGGCGAAAAATCGCCGATTCATGGCCCCACAGTGTGCGATTGAGCGGGTGCGTGCCTCACACTTTTTTGCGGCGGACGATTTTGTGCGAGACTCAGCAATACAAAGCGGCGCCCCCCGGAGAAGGAAATGGCAGGGGCGCCGCGGATTGTTACTTATCGGCTATGGGACTCTATGAGACTCAGTGCGAAGCCTCGTATTCGGAAGCCCAACCGTCCACGAAGGCGGTCTTGACGGCATCCCACTTGCCGGTGCCCTGCGCGTACTCGAGCAGTGCCTGGCCGACCTTGTTCTTCCACTCTTCGGACGGCATCATGGTGAAGTTCCAAGAAACCTGGGTCGTGCCGGACTTCTGGTCTTCCACGGCGGCTTCGGTCAGCGGGTTGTCAAACTTGACGTCATCGAAGGTCTTGAACGGGGTGGTGAAGCCCATGTCCTGAGAGATGGCCTTCTTGCCGGTGTCGGAGGTGATCACCCAGGAGAGGAAGTCCTCGGTGGCCTTCTTGTCGGCGTCGGAGGCCTTGTCGTTGATGCACCAGTAGTTCTCGGAACCAGTGGCCAAGCCCTGCTTCTCTTCACCCTTGACACCGGTGTAGATTGGCATCATGCCCACGGATTCGGCCTTCATGCCGGCCTTCTGCAGGTCGGTCCAAGCCCAGGTGCCGTTCTGGTAGAAGGCGGCCTCGCCGAGCGCGAACTCGGAGTTCGCATCATCGCCGGTCTTGGCGCTCAGCTGGGTGGGGTCGGTGGTGGAGTCGGTGATGTACAGGTCGAAGATCTTCTTGTAGTTCGGCAGATAAGTGCCCTTGATGGTGGCCGGCTGCTCGGTGACGTTGTCGTCCTTGAACTCATAGTAGAGCGGCAGGTTGGCCAGATGGGTCTTGAATCGCCAGTCGGAGCTGGAGTCGAAGCCGGCGGAGGTGAACGCGCCCTTGATGCCGAGCTCGTCCTTGCGGGCCTGCATGTCGTCGGCCACGGCCTTCAGGGTGTCGAAGTTGTCGATTTCGTCCATGGACGTGGCTTTGGCACCATCCAGCGCGAAGTACTTGTTGAGGATGTCCTTGTTGTAGATCAGGCCGTAGGTTTCCATCACGTACGGCACACCGACCACCTTGTCGCCGTCTTTCAGGGCCACGTCCTGGTTGGTGAGTTCCTTATACACATCCGTGTTGGACATGTCGGCGGTGTACTTCTTCCAGTTCTGGTAGCCGACCGGGCCGTTCACCTGGAACAAGGTCGGGGCTTCGGTTTTGGCGATTTCGGACTTCAGGGTCTGCTCGTAGGTACCGGAGGCCGCGGTCTGCACCTTGACCTCAACGCCCTTTTCCTTGGTGTATTCCTTGGCCAGAGCGGTCCACTGATCAGCCGCTTCCGGCTTGAAATTCAGGTAGTAGACCTTGCCCTTGGCGTCATCGCCGGAGGTCGAGCTTCCGCAGGCCGCCAAAGCGCCGAGGGACATCGCAGCGACAGCCGCCATCGCGACTGCTGACTTGACTGTACGATTCATCATCGAACCTTTCTCTTTCATCGTCGACCCGGCCGTCCCCGGTCAGGACAGGTACGCTAGCACGCACCTTTACGACTATCGACATGCACTATTGTGCAACGGTTTGCTTCTTTTTGCAAACGATAGCAATATCAGCGCGTCATAAATCATCATTTTCAGGCCATTGTCAACAAATATCCCATTAATTCAGTCATTTTTGCCTCATTATCGCAATGCAAGCGTTCGCAATCATGAGAGCGCTAACATATCTTTCATGGCAATCGATTGCCACTTATACCCATCAAAAAAAAACAACACGCCGACGCTATCGTTTGCAAATCATTTATCGACATACCGCAATTCCCGCCACAAACAATAAAGGCCCGCCCGCAGTAGCGGGCAGGCCAGCGCAATCGCAGCGCAACCGGGGCTAGGCGTTCCACCGTTCGATGACGTTATCTCCCTTATAGACGCTGAGCACCGAGTAGTGCGCCGTATCCAAACGCAGCAACCGTGCGAAATGCGGGTCCACGCCCAGCCATTGCGAGGTGAGGATGCGCAGGATGTGCGCATGAGCCACCAACAGCACATTATGGCCGTCTTTCAGCAGCGGCGTAATCTCGTCGATGGCGCTCTTGGCGCGTGCCGCCGCTTCTTCCAGCGTCTCGCCAGGCCCGGCATGGACCGGCACCTGTTCGCCCGAAGGCAAGGTCTCGACCCAGTCGCCCTCCAGCGTGGGCGTCAGCGAGCGCGGCCCGTCACGCCACACATCCCATTCAAAACCGCTGGCCTCACTCACCTGCTGGCGCGTACGCCCCTCGGCTCGGCCGTAATCCCATTCAGCGATGCCGTCCAACACACCGTGGTCCGCAAAACCAGCCAATTCAGCGGTTTGGCACGCCCGCTTCAGCGGACTGGAAAACACACAGCTCTGGCTGAATCCTTCGGGGAAGGCCTCGCGCAGGCGCCTTCCGGCATCCGCTGCCTGCTGCTCGCCGACCGCGGTCAACGGGATGTCCGTGCGCCCGGTATGCTGCCCGGATTCGCTCCACACGGTCTGGCCGTGGCGCAGCAACACCAAAAATCCATTGCCGCCACGAGAGTTCTCGACGGCAACGGTGCCGTTCACGTTCTGTTCGCTCATGCCTCCACTCTAGTCTGCGCTCGTTCATGACTCCACCATTAACGCCCATCTTTTGCGCTGAGATGATTGAGATGCTATTAGACTGAGAGTCATGAGCGACGAAACGAACACCGACTTCCCCTCCAGCGCCGACCGCGCGGTCGACAGCCTGCACCGCATCGACGAGAAGGTCAACAGGCTGCGCGAGGACCGGCTCAACGACCCTGATTCTCTGGGCGACAAGCTCATCAAGTCGGCAGTCCCAGCGCTGGCAGGCTTGGTTGCCGGCAAAGCATTCCAGATGATATGGGACAAGGGCACAAGCAAACGCAATCTGCGCAAGGGACTGGCGGCAGACGCGCCGCAAAGTCTGGCAATGAGTCTGGCATTCGCCGCCGTTTCGGCCGCACTCGGCGCAGTGGTTTCGCAGCTGTCGGATCGGGGCTCCAAGGCGTTCGTCGACCACCGCCATCGCAAGCCCAGCCGCTAATCCCCCGGTTGGATGATGGTTTCTGTTGGCTGACTGATGACTCATCGCTGGAATTTCGTCAAGGAACCATCAGTCAATCGACAGGAACCATCAGTCCAGCACAGTTCCGCCACACAATATCGGCATTTCACTGTGAGGTAATCCACCGTGACGTCCGGCGTCTGCCGTGCGACAATAAAGCCATGGTTACCAACGCAACAATCGAGGCTCTTCTGGGCCGCCGCTCCATCCGTAAGTTCAAGGACGAGGCCATCGACGACGATACCCGCGCCACGCTCGAAACCGTCGCCCAACATGCCGCGTCCAGCCAGTTCCTTAACGACTGGTCCGCCATCCGTATCACCGACCCGGCCACCAAAGCCAAGCTCGCCGAATTCGGCCATCAGCCGTATATCGCCACCGCGCCGTTGCTGTACGTGTTCGTCATCGACGAGCACCGCAACGCACGCATCGCCGAACGCAAGGGTATCGATCCCGCTTCCGACGAATTCCATCTCAAGTACAGCTATCGCTTCACCCAAGCTCAGAACGACGCCGTGCTGGCCCTGCACGCCATGGAGACCGCCGCCTATTCGCTGGGACTGGGCTGCGTGATTCTCGGCTCTCTGCTCAACAACATCCCCGGCCTTATCGACGTGCTGAATCTGCCGGAATACACGTATCCGGTGCTGGGTCTGGCCATCGGCAAGCCCGATCAGAACCCGACCGTCAAGCCGCGCATGCCGCGCACGATGCAGTTCTTCGAGAACACCTACCCGGCTGACGCCGATGGCGTACTCGACCAGCTGCCCGCCTTCGACGAGGAAGTTCACCGGTACTACGATCTGCGCCAAGCCGACCGTCCGGTGGACGCTTTCAGCGATCAGGTCGCCACGATCAGTCGGCAGGATGTCAGCCATCAGACACTGCTCGACAAGGCCGCCGCTCAGGGCTTCCGTCTGGATCAGTGAGACCAGAACCAACGAGATAGCCTCGGATAGGCTCGTCACTGAGTCGTCTCGGTCTCAGCACTGCGACGACTCAGTTCCAACACCTCAACATTTCATCACCGGATACCGGCAAAATTGCACAACCATCCCGCCGGTGTCGCACCATCAACAAACGTTCACATATCAGTCCCATTATGCGGACAACCAACGGCCAGTTTTGCAAGAAAACCCGCCAAACCAGCAGTATTCGCACCAGTGGTGGGAATAGACTGCATGTGGCCGCAATGACTACGAACCGGAAAAGAGGGACTGGATGCGGACAGTTTGGCAAGTCTTTCTACGCGATTGCAGACGTATCTTACGCAATCCCGTTGCCGTTGTGGTGACGCTCGGCGTAGCAATGCTGCCCTCGCTGTACGCATGGTTCAACATTCTCGCCAACTGGGATCCCTATTCAGCCACCGGCAATCTGCAAGTGGCCGTAGCCAATGAAGACCAAGGCACCACCAACGATCTGGTCGGCCATCTCGATGCGGGCCGGCAGGTCGTCAAGAAACTCAAGCAGAACGACGAACTCGGCTGGCGCTTCGTAGACAATGAGGAACAGGCCGTCCACGGCGTGGAGACCGGCGGATACTATGCAGCCATCGTGCTGCCCAAGGATTTCAGCACCAGCCTGGTCGAATCGGTGACCGGAACCTCCAAACAGCCAAAAATCAAGTATTACGTCAACGAGAAGAAGAACGCGATCGCGCCGAAAATCACCGACACCGGTGCCACCACCATCGACGAGCAGATCAACTCCGCCTTCGTCACCACGGTAGCCACCACCGTTGCCTCGGCCGTTTCCGAAGCGGGAGACGATCTCGACCAAGTCACCGGCAAAGTCCAGCACGATACGATCGATGATCTCAATACGGTGATGTCCACGCTGAACACCGTTCAGGATTCACTCACCGACTTACAGGACACGCTGGCCCAATCAGACACGATTCTCGCCGACGCCAAACAGACCACCGCCTCACTCAAGCAGACCGTCGCGGCCGCGCAGAATGCCTCCCGCCAGTCCGGCACACTGTTGGCGGAAACACAGGCCGGGTCACAAGCCTTCTCCACCACACTGGTCGGCGCGCTCGACAGCAGTTCAGCACAACTCTCCGGACTGGCCGTCCACGTCAACAACGCCGCCGGCAGCATCACCGGTTCCTTCAACAGCGCGCAGAACTCCGTCGACACCATCACCAACACACTTTCGGCCCCACTGAACGCCACCCAAACGTCAATCAGCGATCTGAAAGACGCGCTGACCAAAGCCGGCATCGGCAAAGACACCACCGACCCGGTCGGCCAGAACATCTGGAAACAAATCGATGCGCTCGACTCATTGATCAGCAAACAGCAGACACAGCTCAACACCTTCCATACCGACACCACACAGTTCATCAACTCCGGCAAAGACGCCACCACGAACCTTTCCGGAGCCATGACCAACACCACCACCGGCGGCATCGCGGCGCTGAATACCGCGCGCGGCTCGCTGACCGGCACCGTGATGCCGTCGCTCACCTCATCATTGAACAGTTTCGCCGCCCTGAACGGCACGCTGGATGGCACGTTGACTTCGTTGTCCGGCACCTTGGATCAGGCCGACGGGCTGTTCGACCAGCTTGTCGATACCCTGAACCAAACAAAAACCACCATCAGCAGCACGCAGGATTCGCTGCGCCAGGTGGCCAGCGATGTCGCCACCGTACGCACCGATATCGCCACGCTCGATAGTTCCGCCGCTTACCAGAAAATCCGGGATACGCTGCATCTGGATGACAAGGGATTCGGCGACTTCATGGGCAATCCCGTCACCCTGACCACGAAAGTCGTGTATGCCACCGACAATTACGGGTCCGCAGTCACCCCGTTCTACACGAATCTGGCACTGTGGGTAGGCGGTTTCGTGCTAATCGCCATCTACAAGCTTGAGGTCGACCGCGAGGGCATTCGCCGTATCACCGCTACGCAAGCATATCTTGGCCGCTGGCTGCTGCTGGTCACCATCGGATTCCTGCAAGCCATCATCGCCACCATTGGCGATCTGGTGCTCGGCATCCAATGCGAGCATCCGCTGCTGTTCATCTTGGCCGGAATCTTCTGTTCGTTCGTCTACATCAACATTATTTACGCGCTGGCCGTGGCGTTCCGCCATATCGGCAAAGCCATCGCCGTAATTCTGGTCATTGTGCAGATACCCGGTGCCTCCGGCCTGTATCCGATTGAAATGATGCCGAACTTCTTCCGCGAACTGCACCCATGGCTGCCCTTTACCTACGGCATCAACGCGATGCGCGGCCCGATCGCCGGCCTGTACGCGAACCATTACTGGCTCGACATGCTGCACCTGTTCTGGTATCTGCCGGCGGCGCTTTTCGTGGGACTTGTCGTACGCCGGTATGCGATGAACCTGAACGCGCTGTTCGACCATCGTTTGGGAGGTACCGACCTGATGATCACCGAGCACAACAGCATGGTGAACGAACAGGTGAGCTTGAACTCCGTATTCCGCACGGTGTCCGACAGCAAGGAACTGCGCGATATCATCGCCCATCGCGCGCACCGGTTCTTCGCACGGTATCCAAAGATGATCGTTGCCGGTCTGACATTGCTGACCGTACTCCCGTTCGTATTCCTGGTACTGCTGTTCGTCACCCAAGAGAAAATCGCCATGCTGACCTCCTGGATTCTGTCGATTATTCTTATCGACGCCTATCTCATTGTGGTTGAATACGCACGCGAAACCTACGCCATGCAGCTTGGCGTCAGCGCCATGAGTGCCGACGAGTTCCGCAATGTGATGCTCAACGGATATGCGTGGCGGCGTTTCCACGGCCACGGACGTCACGAAGCGGCGATGGGCAGCAATCCGGATATCGGCGAAACCACTGAACGACTCACACCGTTCAGTGATCAGGCCGCCGAGCCGACTGCGTACACCGCACAGTTCGAGCAGTCCGGTCAGTCTGGGCAGTCTGGGCAAGGAGGCGCACGATGAAGCTTATCTGGAAAATATTCGTACGTGACGTGCGCCAAGCCACCCGCAATGTGATCGCCGTAATCGTGGCTATGGGATTGGTGATTGTGCCGGCACTGTACGCCTGGTACAACATCGCCGCCAGCTGGGACCCGTACGGCAACACCAAGGCCTTGAAGGTCGCCGTGGCAAACGTGGATAAGGGCTATAAGTCCGATCTGATGCCGATCACCATCAACGTCGGCGAAACCGTGACCAATACGCTCAGGGCCAATCATGACCTTGACTGGCAGTTTGTGGATCGTGCTAAGGCCATCGATGGCGTGAACTCAGGCGAATACTATGCCGCGCTGATTATTCCAAAGAGCTTCAGCTCCGATATGATGACGCTGTTTTCACCGAAGATCAAGCACGCCAAGCTCGAATACTATCTCAATGAGAAAATCAATCCGATCGCTCCGCATATCACCGACCAGGGTGCTACCACCGTGGCCACGACCATCGACCAGACATTTGTGAAGACCTTGGCGAGCGTGGCGCTGGATTTGGTTTCCAACGTGGCCGATTACGCGCAAAGCCCGCAAATGGAGCAGTACGTCAACAACGCCTCCAGTCATATTGCCACCATGTCGTCTCGTTTGACCGGCACTGCGTCGCAGATGGATTCCTATGCCAATCTGCTCGGGGCCGCCAACAGCATCATTGATTCCACCGATAAGCTGCTGGGATCAACAGGCTCAGCTGCGGCCACAACCAAAAAGGCGTTGAAACAGACCCGCAACGGCGTCTCCAGCCTCGACAAGGCATTGTCCGGAGCCACCGATGGCGTCGGTACGGCATTGCAGCAGGCCGGTTCATCCTACGACACCATTGCCAAGCAAATCGATGCCGCTTTTGCCGATGTGGGCTCACAATCCTCACAGATATCAAACAAGCTAACCGATATGCAATCCAAAGTGGAGGCTCAGGCCGACAGCTTTGGAAAGTATGCCGCCGCTTTACGAGATCTCGCCAAACAAGCGGCTTCACTGCCCGTGGGCGGAGATACCGTTGCCGCTCAACTGAACGCGGCTGCAGACCAAGCCACAAAGGCGCAGCAGAGCATGCAGCAAGCCGCCACCGCGTTGGGCGATGCGGCCACGCACATAGCAAACGGTACTGCCGATGCCGATACAGCGCGTCGAGATCTGAAATCACAAATCGCCGCCGCCAAACAATCGATTACTCAGGCTTCAGACACGTACAAGAGCACGCTGAAACCGCAACTGAACAATCTGACCTCGTCCATGGACGAAGTGACCACGCAGGCAAGTTCCGTAATCGACGGGCTTGCATCGACCGTAAGCAGCGTGTCAGGTCTTTCTGGCGGCGTTTCAGACAGCCTGACGGACATCCAGTCGGCCTTGACTGACGCAGCTAGCGCTTTGACCCGTTCGGCGAAGAAACTCGACAACTTGTCTTCCCAACTCGCCTCTATCACCAATGGCGGCACCATCGACCTGTCTGTGATTTCCTCTGCGAAGCCCGATGCCATTGCTTCCATGCTGGCGGCACCCGTAGCGGTCGACCGCATCGCGCTCTATCCCGTTGCCAACTATGGTTCCGCGATGGCTCCGTTCTACACGATTTTGTCTATTTGGGTCGGTGCGATCATTCTGGTCGCCATGTTGAAAGTATCGATTTCCGACCATGAGAAGGCTCGTATCTTAGGGTTGGGCAATGATCTGCCGCTCGGTTCGGAAGTGGGTCTTCGCGAGGCCATGATTGCCGGGCGGATTGCCGGACCGGCCGCCGCGTTGGATGTGCTGAAGAAGCCGCGTGCCGAGGCTCCCGGCAATGCGCGGCAGTTCGGTTTACGCTTGCACCACGAATATTTCGGCCGATACATGATTTTCGGTTTCCTTGCTTTGCTGCAAGGTACGCTGGTGTGCCTGGGCGATATGTTCTATCTCGGCGTGCAGTGTGAGCATCCGATTCAGTTCTTGATGGTCGGGTGGTTGTCTGCACTGGTGTTCTCGAATATTGTGTATACGCTGACCCTGTCGTTCGGTGATATCGGCAAAGCCATTGCCGTAGTACTGCTGGTTATGCAGGTAGCCGGTTCCGGCGGCACATTCCCCATTGAAACACTGCCGACGTTCTTCCAGGTCGTTTCTAAATGGCTACTGTTCCCCTATGCGGTGGATGCGATGCATTCGGCCATGGCAGGCTCATTCGGCATGGAATACTGGGTTTCCATGGGCAAACTGGCACTGTTCCTTGTCCCCTCATTGCTGTTGGGACTTATGTTGCGCAAGCCGGTAATTCGCTTCAACGATTGGGTTATCCGCAACCTTGAAAACACCAAGGTGATGTAAGTGTTGGACGAAGTGTGTCCGAGCGCCCTGAACGCTTAGCAGCCTACGACCTGACGTGTTTGGACCGTAACCTGTCTCAGACACGGCGTTGGCGAGGCCTGTGGAGCTTCTGACGCTAACGTCTACGTGGCTTGTAGCCCTTTTTACGACTGTGTGGCTTGAGTTGCTGGTTCAGCGGTACATGCCGGTAACTGGATTGCGGATCGCGATGCGTGAGATGCCAGCATCCGCAAAATTCGCAACGGTACACCCATAGCTCAACTCCGCGCTCGATTAGGCTTTGATCAGCGGCACGCTGAACCTGCGCCTTATCGTGATACATGATTTTATTCGACGTGGCGCAACGTTTAGGGGTGAAGTAATGCATAGCAGAAGCCAGTGTAGAGCGACCCCATAACCAAGCCAGTTTCTGGCTCCCCTCAGGGGGGGGGGAGCCGTCCGCACAGCAGACCGGGGGGAGGAGGCCCGGGCGTCGGGATTCCACGGTCACGGACGTGCTGTTTTCCGGATTTCCTGCGGAAATGGGAACGCGCCGCGCCGTCTCTCTTCGGCCCCGACGGCGGGGCCGGCCGGGAATGGTCCCGGACGTGGGTCTCATGAGTGCGAGAAGCCCCGGGTGTTTTTGTGGGGGTGTGTGGGTTTGGGTCGTGAGTGTTTCGGGTATGCGAAAGCCCCTTGGGGCGTGTGCTCCAAGGGGCTTCCTGTACGTGTGATGCGGCGGCGTGCTACTCTCCCACACCCTGTCGGGTGCAGTACCATCGCCGTGCCAGGCCTTAGCTTCCGGGTTCGG